>NZ_JAAHHU010000118.1:0-19156 GCF_010672095.1 Moorena sp. SIO3I6
GGTAGAGTCTGAAGTTAGCATTATCACCAGCACTAATATTGTATAGATTGAGTTTAATTTGACCGTTGTTTGAGACCCTAAACTTAAACACATCAGTGCGGTCTAAGAGCCTAAACTCCCCATTGCGGCTGATGAAATTCCTGGTGAAAGTGCCTAAATCCGCGAAAGTAACCATGATTCACTCCTGACTTTTTTTCTCTGTGAAAAGAAATATAAATTAGCCTAAAAACTTGATTTTTTTGAGCTTTACTACATCTACAGCGTAATAAAAAACACCTAAGTTTTGTAATATTTGTAAGCAAAGTTTATCAGCTCTTAATTTTAAACGAAATTCGCTTAATTATCACAGTTCTCAGAGCTGATTGGTAAACGAAGCTATAACCATGGCGCTGCAAGGCTTTCAAGAATTCGGCCTCGGTTTAGCCCTGTTCCCTGAAATCCATATCTGTCAAGGGATTTGAGCTCTTTATAGTTACTTTATAAAGTAGCTCTTATCATCCCCTATTTCAAAGAGTTTTAACTCAGAATTATTACTTTTAAATTGTTCAATCAAAGTAGATCCTTGAGTTTCAGTAAGTTCATGTAGGGTGGGCAGTGCACCAGACAGATCAGATCAGCTGTTAATAGGCTTGATAGGCACTGCCCACCTAGGATTAATAACGTTGAAGGTTGAACGCGAACGCGTGGCCGAAAGGCCAAGGTTGAACTTTCAACTTTTAACTTTCAACTTTTAACTTTCAACTTTCAACTTTCAACTTTCAACTTTCAACTTTCAACAAACCTTTAAACTGCCATGCCCCTTTCCACAGCGGGTCGCTGCTGCATTGTCTCGACCCAAAGTTTGAGGTGGGGATGGTTATCTAGGGTGACTCCCAAATACTCATAGGCAGCTACCCAAGGATAGGTAGCTATGTCGGCAATGGAGTAATCTCCAACAATGAATTCCTGTTTTGCTAATTGCTGATCTAAGACACCAAACAGACGTAGGGTTTCTTTTTCATAGCGATCAATAGCATAGGGAATCTGTTCTGGGGCAAAGCGTCGGAAGTGACTCAGTTGACCAAACATTGGTCCAACGCTTGCCATCTGGAACATCAACCATTCAATCACTTGTATTCTTGCTGCTGTATCAGTTGGCAACAACTTGTCTGTCTTCTCTGCTAAATAAATTAGGATTGCTCCTGACTCGAAAACTTTGATACCAGTATCCTGGTCAAGGATAGCAGGAATTTTACTATTGGGATTGATTGCTACATATTCGGGAGTAAACTGTTCTCCCTTGGTTATGTCAATTTTGTGAACGGTGTAGGGAAGTCCTACTTCTTCGAGCATGATAGCAGGTTTCCGTCCGTTAGGTGTGGAAAAGGTATATAGCTCAATCATGATTATTTTCTATCAATTTATCCCTGAATTTATCTAAGTGCTTGCCACAAATTTTGACTCCCTAAAGGTAATGGGTAATGGACAATTAGCTATTACCTTTAAACTATTAACCATTACCCATTATCCGATAATCCTATGTTACCTCCTTAAACAGAAATGAGATTAGTTAGGGCATTAATTTTGTCAACCAGAGTCGCTTTACGCACAAGACCTTCAAACCGTTCAACTACTTTACCTTGGTTGAAGAACAATAGGGAAGGAATTGCTTCAATGTGATACTGGCTGGCTAGTTGTTCGTAGTCATCAACATTTAATTTGCCTACTTTGACAACTCCATCAAATTCTGTGGCTAATTCAGTGACGATTGGATTCATTACCCGACAAGGACCACACCATGGTGCCCAAAAATCTACTATGACTGGAATGGAGCTGTTGAGCACTTCGGTTTCAAAGTTATCGTAATTTAGGGTAATATATTTGGCTGTTTCTGACATAGTTCAATTTCTCCTAAACTAGGAATGATTGTTGACTGTTGACTGAAATATTGATGAATTCAGCATTATTGATTTGCTGTATGAAGACAGGCTGGCACTAAGTAGTTTGATATCAAGAATTGCTGCTGTGTCGTAAGCATTCAGCCGTCAGCTAATGCTTACGATTTTTATTGAGCTACTTATACGGCTACAGCCAGGGTTTGTAATGCCCTGACAATCTCTTCTGGGTCAAGTCGCTTGGTGTAATCTAGGTCAACGAAGGCATGGGTGATGGTTCCATCGGAATTAATCACATAGGTGGCGGCAATGGGTAATTCAAAGGTTTCATCGCCGTTGTGGGCAGGTAAATCAATGCCAAAGCTTTGATAAACTGGTCGGAGTTCTTCTGGTACGGTGAAGACTAGACCAAACTCTTTGGCAATCTTATTCCCAACATCGCTTAGTACTTCAAAGGTTAGGTGGTTTTTCTCTGTAGTGGATAGGGAATTATCGGGAGTTTGAGGGGAAATAGCGACTAGGGTTGCACCTAATTTCTGAATTTCTGGTAAGAATTGCTGCAATGCTCGTAATTCTAGGTTGCAGTAAGGACACCACTGACCCCGGTAGAAGGAAATGACTACGGCTCCGATGGCTAGTAGGTCTTGCAATTCTACCAGTTTACCTACAGCATTAGGCAGGGTAAAGTTAGGGACTTTGTCGCCAACATTGAGGCTATTGTCTACAATGCCAGAATTAGCGAGGTCTTCCCCTGCTTTTGCCATGATGGCTTTGGCTTCTTCTGGTTGCTTAGCGCGAAGCTGGGTATTTAGGTTAATCAAGTCTTGGCTTAAGGTCATGATTTCCTCCTGGTTAGATGATATTTGAACAATCGTTCCAATTAAGAGCAAAAAAATTTACTCTGTCAATTTACTCTGTCAATTTACTCTGTCAATTTACTCTCTCAATCGAGAACGGAAAGTATGACCTTGACAATAGCTCTTAGGGTTTCTGGGTCTGGGTTGACTTTGGAGATAACCCGCAACCCTTGTATACTACTGGTGAAATATTGGGCTAATGCCTGAAGGTCATGGTTGGTTGTGATTTCCCCTTGCTCCCTTGCTGTGGATAAGGCTTTTTTAAAAGCGTTTTCCACTGAGCGCAAATTAGCAGTAATCCGGGATTTAGTCTGTGGATCGTGGGGACACAGTTCAACAGCGGTGTTGGTGAGCAAGCAGCCTCGATGGTCTTTATCGTCTACAGCCCCTTCGATGAGGTTGTAGAAAAAGTCGATAATGGCTTGCTTTGAGGCTGTGGGGGCTTCTAGGGATGCGATCGCATTTTTAACACAGGTATCGTTGTAATGAGCGATCGCAGCGAGGAATAGGGAACGTTTGTCACCAAAGGTGTCGTATAGACTGCCTCGGTTAATCCCCATGGTTTTGACCAAGTCCTGCATTGAGGTCCCTTCATAGCCATAAAGCCAAAAGGTTTCCATGGCTTTTTCTAGGACATCTTCTGGGTCAAAGGTTTTGTGCCTTGCCATTACCGTTGCTGAACTCGTATCTTTACGATAACAATTCTGGAACGATTGGTCAAGTAATCCAGTTGATCCGCTGACACTGCTGGGATTTTCAGTAACTATAAGTATGTAATAAATAAATGTAATAATTTGGATGTCAGTGCAGGAGTGGACTATTGAATAACGCAGGTCTCCCGGGCGAACCAGCAAACCTTTCTGAGGTAACAGAGGTACCAGTAGATGATATTCCCGAGGCAGTAAGGGATAGACAGGATATTAAACCCCGGTCTCGTTGGCAGGTTACCTTACTCATTATTGGACTATTAGCAATAGGAGGAATCGCCTTTAGCCTGATTCCAATGGAACCAACTCCTGAAGCTCAGTCCAAGTCTGGTGAAGCAACATCGACTCAAAGTGAGACAGAAGCTAGTTCACAGAATCCACAAGCTAGTCTAAACACTAGGGGGAATGATGGTAATAACATTCTGGGACACTTACCCTACTCTGAAGTCCTAAGCTCACAACTGCAACCAATTACCCGTGATGGCCGGATCAAACTGGAGGCTGCAGCAGCTCGGAAATACAAAGCAATGGCAGCAGCAGCAAGAAGACAGGGGATAATCCTAGTGCCAATTTCCGGTTTCCGTTCTGTGGAACAGCAAAAGTACCTGTTTTTTCAAGTAAAGGAACAGCGAGGACAGGTGGCTAGTAAACGGGCTGAAGTAAGTGCTCCTCCTGGCTACAGTGAGCATCACACTGGTTATGCGATCGATATTGGGGATGGCATGACACCAGCTACTAACCTTAATCCTGAGTTTGAGAATACGGCAGCCTTTAAGTGGTTGGAAAAGAATGCGGCTTTCTACAGCTTTGAGTTGTCTTTTCCTAGAGACAATCCCCAAGGAATTAGTTATGAGCCTTGGCACTGGAGGTTTGTGGGAGATACCAAGAGCTTGGAAACGTTCTACAAAGGTAAGAAACCTACTCCTGCTCCTTCTCCTCCATCGGATACACCAAAGTTTGAGGATCAAGTATGAAGGTTGTCTGTCAGAATGTAGAATGCAGAATGTAGAATGTAGAATGTAGAATGTAGAATGCAGAATGTAGAATGCAGAATGTAGAATGTAGAATGTAGAATGCAGAATTAAGAATGTAGAATGCAGAATTAAGAATGTAGAATGCAGAATTAAGAATGTAGAATGCAGAATGTAAAATTCTTAATTCTTAATTCTTAATTCTTAATTCTTAATTCTTAAAAGTTGTTCACCTTTAGGGTTCCCGTAGGGTAGGTTATCTGGTTCCGTAGCGTGGCCTTTTGGCCAAGGTTTAAATATCAAGGATGAAAGGCTTGGATACTTGGATGGACAGTAAAAATTGCAATTAATCATAAAAATTTTATCTCATGTTTATATAAACATTTATCCAAAAAATTTGTTTATAAAAAGTAGTTAATATCCCTACTATTTGTCGGTTATCTGTTTCATGTTCCCTATTCCCTATTCCCTATTCCATGTTCCCTGTTCCCTGTTTCCTATTTCCTACTATTCATAATTGTTACCAAAAACATGATATAACTAACAATGAAGTAACAAGTAACCAAGAACAAATGCAACAAATTGCGCTGAATTTAATTGCTATTGGTGTTTTTGGCATGACCCTTTCGGTTTTGCTAGGACCACTGTTGAATATTTCTCCGGCAATCCCTGCGGTAACTACTTTTGGTGTCTTGAGTCTTGTTACCCTAGATGGCTTCAGCTTCCAAGGGAAAGGGTTAACGCTGCTGTTAGATGTATTGGCGAGTACCAATCCTGAACATCGCGGACGCATAATTCGCCATGAAGCGGGTCATTTTCTGGTGGCTTACTTACTTGGTATTCCAATCACTGGTTACACCTTAAGTGCTTGGGAAGCTTTGAAGCAGGGACAACTGGGTAATGGTGGTGTGACGTTTGATACTGAGGCACTATCGGCTAAGGCTTCTAGTATTCGGGAAATGCGATTAACCTTAGATCGATTTTGCACGGTTTGGATGGCAGGCATTGCTGCGGAAACTATAGTCTATGAGAGTGTTGAGGGCGGAGCAGAAGACTGCGAAAAACTCCGAGATGCTTTGGAAGGGTTAGGTTTTTCTGCTAGTGAGTACTCAGTGAAAGCACGATGGGCTGAGCGTCAAGCGACTAGTATGATTACTGAACACTGGGAATCTTATGAAGCACTGGTGGCTGCTATGGAAAAACGGGCATCTGTGGCAGAGTGCTATGAGGTGATTCAGTAGTTATAGCGCTTTAGTTAGGGAGTCGGGAGTCGGGAGTAGGGAGTAGGGAATCGGGAGTAGGGAGTAGGGAGTAGGGAGTAGGGAGTAGGGAGTTTTGGAATGTATTGGAGGTATGGGGAGAGGGAATAGTTATTAATGTTTTTCAAAGATACTTAGCACAACGGGTCCGAGGAGATGGTGATGTCCTAAGCATGACAAACCCGCTACCTGGCCAAATTCTTCCCGTTGCTGTCGGCTATAGAAACGAATCTGGTTAGGGGAAATTGGTAAAGACTTTTTTCTCTTTCTAACAGTATAGTCTACTAAGTAATAATGTCCTTTGGGTTCCAAGACCCGACTAACTTCTGAAAAAACTTGTTGAGGATTGAGATAGTGTAAAAAGCTGATGGTATTAAATACTGCTTCAAATTCCCTGTCAGCAAAGGGGAGAGATTCAGCATTGCCTTTTCTATAGATTATTCGCTGCCGATGCTGGTTTTTTTGTCGGGCTTGAGCGAGCATTTGAGTAGATAAATCTACCCCAGTGCCTCGAAGATTGGGAAACTCTTGAGCAAGGCGATTCAGTAAACGACCTGTACCACAGCCAAGGTCTAATACATTGGGGTGATCTGTGAATTCTACAAACTCTAACAGCCGTTTATGGAGTGCCTGATAAAATACTGTTGTGAACAGGATGTCGTAGTTTGGTGCCCACAGATCAAAGAACTTTTCTTTTGTGCTAAAAAAATTACTAGTCATTATCAAGGTTGAAGGGTTGAAGGTTTAAGGTTGAAGGTTGAAGGTTGTTTGGTTGTTCGCGTAGCGTGGCCTTTTGGCCAAGGTTGAAGGTTGTTTGGTTTAGGGTAGCTTTACTATTTAAATAGTACAGAAGGGAGCAAGTTTAATGATTAATCAAAAAATTAATCTTGATTAAGTTTAAAATTTACCCCCTCGTAAAGTTCTTGAAAAGAAACGCTTAACTCTATTGAATTTATAGAAATAACGGAATTTTCTGATTCATACTCAGTGAACTGCCATTGATTGGTAGCAGTTTTATTATATTGCAGTAGACGATACTCACTTTGTTCGATTAGAATATATTCTTTGAACTCTGAGATGGAACGATAGTATAAAAACTTATCACCTTGATCATAGTTTTTAGTATAGTTTGATAAAACTTCGACAATTAACATTGGGTTCGTTACTGTAGTTGTACCCTTACCTGTGTAAACCGGTTCACCCTGAATCACCATAACATCTGGATAAGTATACTGACGGTAACGAGGTATCCACAAACGCACATCACCAATGTAAATTTTGTACTCTTTTCCCTTTAATCCAAGTTTGAAAAGGGTAGCAATATTAAGGGCAATTTGATTATGATTGGTAGTGCCACCAGTCATTGGTATAATTTCTCCATCCCGATATTCACTCTTGTATTCTGCTGTTTCTTCTAGTTTTAAATAGTCTTCTGGAGAATAATATTTGGGTTCAGATATTAGTTGCATTGGTATTTAAAATTTGCTTTTGTTATTATGTTTACCGTAAGTATAATTATTAGTTCTTAATCATCGTATTGCCTATTGCCAGTTGCCTATTGCCTATTGCCTATTGCCTTTTACCTGAAGCAAGCTAGGTAATTAGCGCCAAATCTTGATGGTGTTATCGAAACTACCACTGGCAAGAGTTCTGTTATTCGGACCAAAAGCAAGAGCATGAATGGTGTCTGAATGACCGTTGAGAGTGCCAATTTCTTGAGTTGTATCAACATCCCATAGCTTTATAGTAGTATCTGCACTACCACTAGCGAGTATTTGGCCACTACGGTCAAATGCGATCGCATAAACCCAACCATTATGTCCGTTGAGGGTGGTAATTTCCTGGGCAGTGCCAATATCCCAAAGCTTGATAGTACCGTCAGCACTAGCACTGGCTAGGGTCTGTCCATTGGGAGTGAACGCGATCGCAAGCACCTGGTCTGAATGCCCTTCAAAGGTGTGAATTTCCTGACCACTTAAGGCATCCCACAGCTTGATGGTAGCGTCAGCACTACCACTAGCAAGGATTTTTCCATCTGGCCTAAAGGTTACTGAATGAATCAATGATGAATGTCCGGTCAGAGTAGTGAGCTGCGTAAGGGTACGAACATCCCAAAGCTTAATGGTGCCATCGCTACTGCCACTGGCAAGGTGGTATCCTTGGGGGTGAAAGGCAATGGAATTCACCTCACCGGAATGCCCTGTGAAGGTGAACATCTCTTTACCAGTACGGACATTCCAGAGTTTGATGGTATGGTCAGCGCTACCACTGGCAAGACTCCTGCCTTTAGGACTAAATGCTACAGCACGTACTTCAGCGGAATGCTTAGAAAACCAACCTCCAAAGGTAAGGATTTCCCAGGCTGTTTTCAACTCCCACAACTTGATAGTTTTGTCCCTACACCCACTGGCTAGGGTACGTCCATCAGGGCTAAAGGCTACAGAATAAATTTCATCGGAATGACCTTTGAGAGTGGTTGCTGCAAAAACGATAATCCTGGGATTACCTCTTGGTGGCCTAGAGTTAGTTTTTAGATTAGTTTTACCAGTTTTAGCAGTTCTACCAGTAAATTGGGGAGTTAGTTGATTACGGTGGAATGGCTCCCAGGTAAGACCAGCTTCGGTTTCTCGGGTGATTCCTAAATCGTCCATCACTGCGATCGCGGATTGATACCTGAGCTTGATGGAACTCTGAATCATTGTGTCGAGAATCCGACTCAATTGTCTACTGACAGGATTATGAACCAAAAAATCCCGCCAGACAAAGCCATTTTCCATCGGATCGTATAAATTAAATGGCTGAGTTTGGGTCAACAAATGAATGCAGGTGACTCCTAAACTATAGATGTCACTGGCAAATACTGCTTTACCAAAGATTTGTTCCGGAGCCGCATAACCAGCACTACCAATAGTTGTGCCAGTTTTGGCTAAGGTAGTGGCTGTGGCATACTTCGCTGCACCAAAATCTACTAGTACCAGGTCTGGGGGAGTGATAACCCCCTGCCTAGCACTGGGGCGGAGGATACCACGACGAATGATATTCTCTGGCTTGATATCCCGATGAATTACCTTACCTTGGTGGATAAAGTGCAGCACTGGTAACAACTGACTCAGGAGTCTACGAATCTGACCTTCTCGGAATGGTTCAGTTGCTGCCAACTCTTGAGCTAAATTTTCCCCATGGATAAATTCCTGAACTATGTACCAGTGATGATCTTGTTCAAAATGGGCGAAGAGTTCAGGAATCTGGGGGTGTTTGCCCAACTGTTCTAAGCGCAAGGCTTCCTGGTGAAATAATCGAGCAGCTTTGGTAGGATGATTATTACCTTGGGGGTAAAATTGCTTAATCACACAGTAGGATTTAGACGCTTTTCCCTCGTCGATGGCCAAAAGCGTTCTGCCAAAGCCTCCTGCTGCAATCAGCTTAATAGGGCGGTATTGCTGTCCTAACAAGAGTTTAGTGCCGCAAGTTTGGCAAAACTTGTTGCCATCAGGATTGTAAGGCTTAGGGCAGTTGGGATTGAGACAGTAGCTCACACAAACAGCTGGTTAGATTACTTACATCCAAGGGTAGGGTGGGTTAGGCGGCGAATACTGTAAAAGCTCACCTTTTAACCGACCTATCCGCCGTAACCCACCAATAACAGTGTCTCATAACCCAGAAATAGGTTTAAAATTCCGTAATCGCAACGCATTAGTTACCACAGATACTGAACTAAATGCCATCGCTGCACCAGCAATAATGGGATTGAGTAACCAGCCAAAGATCGGGAATAACACACCAGCCGCAATCGGAATTCCTAGTACATTGTAGATAAAGGCAAAAAAGAGGTTAGTGCGAATGGTGCTGAAGGTAGCACGACTTAGTTGAATGGCTGTAATGATGCCTTGTAAATCTCCCGAGATTAGGGTAATATCAGAGGCTGCGATCGCAACATCAGTACCTGTACCAATGGCAATCCCCACGTCTGCTTGAGCCAGAGCTGGGGCATCATTAATCCCATCCCCTACCATTGCTACAGTTTTGCCTTCTTTTTGGAGAGTAGAGATCATGCTAGCTTTTTGATCTGGTCGGACTTGAGCAAATACCCGATGGATGCCAACCTCGTTTGCGATCGCATCAGCAGTTTGTTGATTATCTCCCGTTAGCATTACTACCTCTAATCCCAACCGCTTCAAGGCTTTAACCACCTCAGCTGAAGCGGGTTTGAGGGCATCAGCAATACCCAAAATCCCCTCAATTTTACCATCAACTGCGATCCAAACTACCGTCTTACGGCTCGCCTCCCAATCCCCCTGATAGTCTGCTAAAGACCGATTCGGTTGCACCGTCACATCTGTGTCAATCCCTAATTCTTCCATCCATCGTTTTGTCCCAATCTGCACCAATCTCTTGCCCTTTAGCCCACCCCCTGCTGGTTCGGAAGATAAGAGGGGATGATTGTGATCAACCATTGCCTGTACCCCACTGCCAGCAACAGCAGTAAAATGCTCTGGTGTTGGTAACAGCAATCCTATTCCCTGAGATTGGGCATAGCGCACCACTGCTTCAGCTAAGGGATGTTCCGAATGACTTTCCACTATTGCCGCTAGTTGCAGCAAGTTGATTTCATTGCTCCCGGTAAAGCTGGCAAGTTCTGACGAAGAGTCATAGATGCCTCCAACTGTAATAAAATCCGTTACCGTAGGTTTCCCTTCCGTTAGGGTTCCGGTTTTATCTAGCACGATAATTTGCAGTTGATGAATCAATTCCAGACTCTCGGCATTTTTAATTAAAATCCCGTTTTCTGCACCTTTACCCGTTCCTACCATCACTGCAGTTGGAGTAGCTAGACCTAAAGCACAGGGACAAGCAATCACTAACACCGCCACCATATTAATCATGGCTAGGGTAGGATTTCCCGTGGTCATCCACCAAACTCCAAAAGTGACCATTGCGATCGCAATCACTACCGGCACAAACCACCCTGTCACCTGATCCGCTAAGGTTTCAATCGGTGCTTTAGACCCTTGAGCCTGGTGTACTAACTTAACAATCTGTGCCAGTACGGTATCTTTTCCTACCCGAGTCGCCTGGAACTGGAAGCTACCGGTTTTATTAATCGTTGCTCCAATCACTTCATCCCCCGGGTGTTTCTTGACCGCAACACTTTCTCCTGTGACCATGGCTTCATCTACAGTAGAAGCCCCTTCCATAACTATGCCGTCTACCGGAATAGTTTCTCCTGGACGCACTAATACCACATCTCCAACTTGCACCTGGGCCAAGGGAATATCCTGGGGTTGACCATGGCGAATCACACGAGCGGTTTTAGCTTGTAATCCCATCAACTTACGAATTGCTTGAGATGTCTGTCCTTTAGCCCGGTGTTCTAGCAATCGCCCTAGCAAAATCAGGGTAATCACTACAGCAGTGGTTTCATAGTACACAGGGAGAGTTACCCCTTGGGGTAGGAATGATTTCAAAACAACCGGGGGCAACACTGTGGGAAACAGAGAATAGACATAAGCAGCACTAGTCCCAAGGGTGACTAGGGTATTCATATCTGCTGTTTTGTGTTTCCAGGCTTTCCATGCTCCAGTCAAAAATGACTGTCCACACCAAAACAGAACCGGTGTGGTTAAGACCAGCTGTAGCCAAGGGTGGTGTAACCAAGATGGAATCCAGGGGATAGATAATCCTGTCATCATCGGTAGTGAACCAATCACTAACACAGTACTAAGGACAGCACCGACAATGAATTTTCGTTTTAGGTCAAGGGTTTCAGCTTGACCTTGCCATTCGTGATCATCAGGCTGATCACTGATATCCTCGATTGGGAAAGCTTGGTAGCCAGCATCACTCACTGTCTGTTGAATCAGTTTGGTTAGTTGCTGGTTAGTTTTGTGGGGGTTACTTTCCTCGGTATTGTAGGTAATACTAGCTTCTTCTGTACCAAAATTGACCCTGCACTCTACTACACCTGGAACCCTTTGAATCAGGGTTTCTATGCGTCTGGCGCAACCAGCGCAGCTCATTCCTTGTAAACGAAAGCTTTGTTGTGTCATGATATCCTCTAACCCTACGGTTAAAGGATAAACTCTCTAGTTTAGTGGAGAGTCAAGGGGATGAGTGTTAGTGGGTAAGCTATCAGCGGTCAGCAGTCAGTGGTCAGTGGTCAGTGGTCAGCCGTCAGCTTATCTTATTCAAAAGCTGTTCGGTGTAGCTTGGCCAATGGCTGATAGCTGATAGCTCATATAGCACTACGCATTAGGGTGTTTGACATTCCTAAACTCCAAAACTTAGTCATAACTTACTTCTGACTTCTGACTTCTGACTTCTGACTTGCCCATAGCGCTATACCCTATCGCAAGCTGAGTTTACTGTGTTTTATTTCCCCCAATCAGTTCACGAGCACGGAGTTTTACCAGAACTTTTACTCGCCGCTTAAATTCTTCAAAATCCTCTGCACTCATGTCTGTTTTCTGCCATGGTTCCCGTTGCATCAATCTTTTAAACCACTGATCCATGTTAGGATAATCAGTAAGATTAATCTCTAACTTCGGCAATAACGATATTGCTGCTCCAGCAACGATATCTCCTAAGGTTAACTGGTCCGAAGCAAAGTAAGGGCTGTTTCCTAATAACTCGGATAAAAATTTGAGTACTGTATCTAGCTTCTGCTTGGCTCGTGTAAATTGTGGTGAGTCTTCCTTTTGACAGATTAGTTGAACTACTGGGGGAAATAGCTCATTAGCTGTCAACAATTGTACCATGCGTACTTTGGCTAATGCCTCTGGTGAAGTTGGCAGCAGCGCAGGTGTGGGATATTTGGCTTCCAAGTAGTCCATAATTGCCAAGGATTCTACTAACCGCAAACCGTCATCCTCCAGAACGGGAATGTGATGAAATGGGTTAATGTCTAAAAACTCTGGTTGAAATTGATCGCCATCTAATTTAACTAATACTGTTTCAAAGGTAAGGTTTTTTTCTAGTAAGGTTAGCCAGACACGACGAACATTGGGCGAGAGGGGATTGTAGTAGAATTTGAGCATCGATTATTTATCCTGACGTTTACCTTTGAAATTTAGCTTAATTTTACCGAAAAATATGGTTGTGGTTGCTTCTTAGAAGGTAAGGGTAGTTCTGAAACTTCAGGGTCTGTGAACTCAAAAAGTTAGTTACGGCTTAAAATAATGGTGCGTTACGGCTTCGCCTAACGCACCCTACGAGATCTACAATATCAAATGATTGACCTTTGGTCACGCTACGCGATTGGCCGTAGGCCACGCTAAAAGCGATTGACCTTTGGTCACGCTACGCGATTGGCCGTAGGCCACGCTAAAAGCGATTGACCTTTGGTCACGCTACGCGATCGAGCTTAGAAAGAACCGAAAAGATAATTACCAGGAGAATCTGGGTCATCACTTTTGTGAAATTGTTCAAGCAAGTCTTTAAACTGATCCTTAGACAAAGTGTTACCTGCTTTCAGATTTAGCTTAGAGCAAGCAATCTCTAATTCTTCATCGCTAACTCCCCAGGCTTTGATCAAATTAGAAAATTCTTCAGGACTTATAACACCATCTCCATTCTGATCAAACAGCTCGAAAACCTCATCAGCTTCTTTTTTTACAGTCTCGTACATTTCGTTGCTGGTAATTCGAGTGTAACCATGTTCGAGCCACTCATCTAAACTAATTTCACCATTATTGTTTTTATCTACATCTTTTTGGAGATGATCCCAATCAGCCATGACTTCGGCATACATCTTGTCATAACCAGCGGATCCCGGCTCAAGATTATGTAATTTAGCCACTGTCTGGGCTTTAATCTCAAAGTCTTCTTTGGTTACAACACCATCATTATTAGTATCATAAATATTAAACAAATGCGTCCATTTCTTGGTTTGAAATTCAGTAAGCATGTTGGCTAATCTCCATCAATAAAAAAGTAAGATTTGACTGGTGCAATTCACCAAGGTAGCTTCAAGGCTAGGTAAATTCCTACTACACAACAGCATTGCTACTGTTCAGCATAAAGAACTTCTAAACCTTTAGCTGACAAAACTATACTACCATAGTCTCGTTAATTTTTTGCCTTCACAAAATAATCTTTGTGCTACATCGATGGCATTACCAGCTGAGTTCAAATTCAGCAAATTACTGAACAATACGTCAGGGATATACTTACAGCTATTGAACTGAATCCTTACGATGTTTTCTGGGCCCCACCGCCATATAAATACTTACTATTAGGTGCTTTATTTCGTTTCTATAGTTATCATTCGGTGCAATTCAGAATAATACTTAATCGTTTGTTCATTCCATTCCATCATCTTCCATTCAACTGGCTGCTGGTTCAATCCATTGAGGAAAGAAGGGAACACTATCGGCTCCTCAAATGTAGTTGAGTATAAGAAGTGGAAATCATCATGATACATCCTCTGAGTAACTTTGTTTTCACGATCAACCAAACAGAAAGCCCTTTTAGCTCCTAAGTCATCAATATATTTACCAAAAGCTGCTAATAGTAATGGCATGGCTCGCCTGTAGTGTCTGAGCATCACGCTGTATGTATTGATATCGACTGCCGGAATCTTGTCTTGAAAAACGTAATGTTCACCATTAGGTCTTTGCCCCATTTCAAAAGGGAACCTACTCGACTTGGTTCTATCGTTAATTCGTGATGTTAGTACTATTTCATTGTCTTTGATGACAAAAAAATAGGTTCCTACTAAATGATATTCATTGTCGATTCGATTACTAAATCCATCATATCCTGCTTTTTTTAAGTGCATTTTATGCACTTCGCGAACCTGTTCAGTCCAATTTTTAGTCTGGTCATTAACACCCATGACATAAACCAGGTATCCATCTTTTTCGAGATATAAATATGGAGCCAAAAGTTCTTGATCTGAATACCATAAATCACCGGGAGTTTTCCTAGACAGGCTATGGTCAGCTTTCGACATTGAATTGATCATCAGTGAAACTAAAATCTTCAGTGTTGGATCACTCCATGGCAATGGTTAGGGAAGACTAGCCATTTTTAAGCACTAATAGTGAATTACTCTACCAAATAAACCCTAAACAACTTGAGATTTAAGCTTAACTTAAGGATGATATAGCACTACCGATTCAGGTGTTTGAGATTTATACAACCAGCAAAAGCTGTTGCCATCAACTTTTGCCTCTAGCATGCATGCCTCTTGCCTTTCCCGTAGCGCCGCGATATCAGCCTTTGGCCTGTGGCTACGCTACGGGAATAGTTTTTGAAAAAAATAAGCTGACGGTTGATGGCACCTCAAGTAGCGTGAGCTAAAAGCTCACGTCTGTTCGCGTAGCGTGCGCGTAGCGCATATGCTTACCTTAAGAGTTTACTCTACGACTAAACTTAACCTTAAGTTCATCCCGGGGATGGGGAGTTGGAATCACCACCATTTCTAAATCTTGACCTGGCACTAGTTTCCAGTCATAATCCCGGAGCAATTGAGCCGCGAAAATCCTCATTTCTAATTTGGCAAACTCCCTGCCTAAACATTCCCGTAAACCACCCCCAAAGGGGATATATCCAAAAGTTTTTTGTTTATCTTCTTTCCTATCTAGGCCAAACCGATCTGGGTCAAAGCGTTGATGATATTGATAAATTTCCTCATTTTTGTGGGTTTCGGTAATTTGGCACAGTATAGTCCAACCTTGAGGAATCAAGTAACCGTTAAATTCAAAAGACTGAATAACCCTCCGAAAAATACCACTAACCGGAGGAATTATGCGCAGCACTTCTTTGAGAACTTGCTCTAGATAGGTCATCTGCTTGAGATGTTCCATGGTTAGGGGTTCTGAAGCAGAAAACTGCTGTTGTTCAGCACGGAGATGGGCAAGAACATCTGGATGCTGCGCTGTCAACAGACAAAAAGATGCGATCGCAGAGGTTAAGGTTTCGTGACCTGCCCACAACAACAGAAGCACTTGGTCTTGGATGTCATCCAAACTCAAGGAATTCCCCTGGTCATCCTCGGCTTGTAACAATAGTCCCAAGGCGTCCTCTCCGGGATTTTTCTGTTGCTGTCGCTGTTGGACAATGGTTTCGATATAGGTCAGCAATCCTTGACGAGCACGCAAGGCTTTACCAAACCTTGTCCAAGGTAGAGAGATCGGGATACTGAACACTCCCTCAGAAAAGTTATTAAATAGTTGAGCCAGAGGGGTTTCGGAACCTCCATCAGTTCCCATCAGCAAGGTACTAGCGATCTCAAAGGTATAGTCCTGCAGTTGAGGATACCAGGTTAAAGTTCCCATCTGTTCCCATTTCTGGAGATAATTGCTAGTAATGTTGGCCATGGTGGGAATATAACTAGCTAATGCTCTCGGTTGAAACGCCTGGGACATTAACTTACGGCGCTTTTGGTGGAAAACTCCCGTTTGGTTGGCCAGTGAGGCGGCTCCAAGTAAGATTTGCGTGCTTTTGGGCCAGATAGAAGCAACATACTGATTTTCATTCGTAAACAGAAATTGATTCGCTTCTGCAGTATTCATCGTCACCGCAGGACTACCAAAAATGTGGGTTTTGTAGATGCGCCCATACTTGTCTAACCGCTTTTTGTGGAAATTTCGATCCGTTAAAAAGCTGATCGTCTCACCGATAATGGGTAAACAGACGTTACCAGGGGGCAATGGAAGCGAACGCATATCTTGAGTGGTGGTTTCCATGGAAATAAGCAAGCTGCAGGGTCAAGACTTATTATCTCTTGCCTGATCCAGGGTAAACCCATCTTATTTTGAAATCCCTACTGGATATGATTATTAATTTTGAAATCTTTTCTGAGTAACTGGGTTACCAATTGGTTTAGGAAGAAACGTTCTAAGTTAGTCAAAAGACACAACAACAAAAATGCAATACTTCATATCGAAGTAGCCCGCAACCGTAGACCAAGTGCCTGTATTACCTTGAGAAAAGTGGCTAACTTTAGATTACCTTCCATCAACAACGCCTGATCAAGACTCTCATGTCCGAGACCGGTTTCGTGAGCAATTTGTGTCATTGCTTTGGAACGAGCAATATCTCCTAGAGCAGCCACCACCAAGGCAGGATCGCCATCTTCAAGAGCAGCTTCGAGATAGGCAGCCATATCTTCTTTGGTCTCTAGATGTTCTGCCACATCCCAAGGATGGGTTTTGATGTTGGTCATCACCATCTCCTATAACTTTTGTGCTAGATCTAGGGCTGTCTTGATATCCCGGTCTTGGGTGCGCTTGTCACCACCTGCAAGGAGGATTATCAAGGTACTCCCGCGCTGCAAGAAATACACTCGGTAGCCAGGTCCATAGTCAATACGTAGTTCCGAAACTCCTCTTCCCACTGGTTTCACATCACCGGGGTTGCCCATCGACAAACGACGAATACGAATATCAATACGTGCCCTTGCTTGTCGATCGCGCAAGCCACTGAACCACTTGGAATAAGCTTCGGTCTGCCGGATTTCGATCATGGCTTGTATCCTAAGGGATACAGAAAGACAAGGAATGTCTAACTAATATTTTAAGATATTGTAGCTCGCCACTCCTGACCGACAACTCCCAAATAATGGAGTTATACACCAGACCTATAATACATTAAAGAACCTTTGCTTGCCCAAACCGGAGATTATCAGCAACAACCATAGCTAAACAAACCCCAGGAGCAGCAACTACGCCATCACCATCAAACCAGCTTGGTCTAGAATCGGTATCAGTATCAATAATTATTCCTGTGGCAACCGCTACAGTTTCCGAAGCAGCAACAGTGGATAGTAAAACGTTAACTACCAGAACTGAAATTACCAGTCCAACCCTGGGATTGGGAGAATTCATCTTAGGATTACTGGTGGTAGGGCCACTTGTACCCGCTTCAATCAAGCAATTGATGTATAGATGAATGTAGAGATAAACGATATGGTTAAAAATTGGTTTATTTACAGTATTGTCGCTATTACGGTGATGGGTTGTCAACCCACCACAATTAAAACCAATATCACTCAGTCAACCATAACAGGAGTGACCAATGATGTCACTAAGAATAACGTTATTCTTAGTGATGCTCCTGAGAAGTGGTGGCAGAAAACTAATATTCACGCTATGGCTGTCAGTCCAGAGAATCCAGAAATTCTCTACGTAGCCACCCATCATGGGTTACTCCAGCGTTCTGAAGCAGGGAAATGGCTGCAAGTTGGCAAAACTCGTTCTAATTTCACCAGCTTTGTGGCTCATCCCAAGGATAGCGGACGCTTTTATGCTAGCTTACATCCACCATCAGGAGGCAAGCTCGGTTTTCTGACTAGCTACAATCAAGGGCAACATTGGCAGCTCCAATCCCTGCTCGGAGTAGACTTTTTGACTTTAGCGATCGCACCAGCTAACCCCAAAGTAATTTATGGATGGGCGGTTTCTGGAAAACAAGGCTTGTTGGTTTCAAAGGATGGTGGCAAAACCTGGAATCAATTACCAGCGCAGGGACTGGAGGATAATCCCCATAACTTAGTAGTTGACCCGCGCAATCCTGAGCACGTGTTTGCCGCTACAACTCTGGGATTATTTGAGAGTAGGGATGGTGGAAAAAGCTGGATTTTAGTCCCCAATTCTCAAGAGTCCCTCGTTGCTAGTCTGGCTCTGAAATCCGAAGCAGAAAAAACAGTAATTTATGGATTCCACATCCTTTCAGAAGATTCCGGAGGATTCTTTAAAAGTACCGATGGGGGTAAGAATTGGGAAGCCATAAGCGCAGAAACAGGAGACTTATTTTTGTATATGGCGATCGCCCCGTCTAATCCCGAATTCTTATACGCTGCTAATGATCAGAATGGCATCTTACAATCCAAAGATAGCGGCAAAACTTGGCAACCATTATTCTAATACTATTACTATAACAAAGGGAGTAGGGAGTAGGGAGTAGGGAGTAGGGAGTAGGGAATCAAAAATTATCACAATTCATTGAGCTACTCTCTAGAATTTAGATTACTATTATATTACTATTAGATAGCGTTTATCATAGCTATGACCTACACATTATTTTTACCTCTTGCCTCTTGCCTCTTGCCTATTACCTGCTCCCTGCTCCCTGCTCCCTGCTCCCTGCTCCCTGCTCCCTGCTCCCTGCTCCCTAAAACCCAGATATTTGTACTTAAAGTGCCCTGATAATTGATAATTACTATGACTATTAATAGATTCCGTTTACGTCAATTGCACGCTTGGTTTGCCCCAATTATGGTATTGCCAGTGTTGTTGACTGTGATTACAGGTTCCTTGTTTCAGGTGGCAGTTCTTACTGATAAAAGTAGTGAATTTATTTGGCTTTTGGAACTGCACAAAGGTAAATTTGGTTCCATTAACTTACAAATGATTTATCCGTTTCTCAATGCCTTTGGTTTATTAACCTTAGCAATTACAGGTATTTCTATGTGGTTTCAGACTCGGCGACGGGTTATAGGGCAGCGCTCACGAAATAGGTAGGGAATAGGGAACAGGGAATAGGGAA
>NZ_JAAHHU010001180.1:0-1593 GCF_010672095.1 Moorena sp. SIO3I6
TCAATCGTTTGTTACAAGGAGTTGTGAGTAATCTTTGAATAGGGGTAATCATTTAGTAAAGGGAATAGGGAATAGGGAATAGGGAGTAGGCAATAGGGAATAGGCAATAGGGAGTAGGGAGTCGAGAATCGAGAATCGGGAGTCGGGAATCGGGAATCGGGAAAAAATCTGGTGTATCTAATTACTATGAGAATCCTTATTCTAGTCAATTAAGATCACCTTAAACCGGTTAACCTACCCTACGGCAACGCCAAAGGCGAACAACCTTTAACCAAATAATCCTGATTGAGTAAAAAAATTTAGGAAGAATAGCAGTGGTGTTTGCAGTTGGAATTCAAGGGGATCAAGACGTTTGTCATGCTGTTTCTTCAAGCTCCTTGTTTCTATCAGGGCTATCATTATGCCAATACAGGTGGTTAGATGTCCAAAGTGGCTCCAATTAACCACTTGACATCAGCTATCCCACAGGGCTTTCTGGATAGGGAAGTTAATTATTGCCATGTTGATAACTGATGAGTGGTTTCTGTTTTCAAGCTTGCCCACTCCCTCTGTTTTTGTCAATCCTCTCTATGCCATTGGTATGAAACGATTATAGTATATTACCTACCGAGCCAATGAACATCAAGAATACCAATTCCAAAAATAACTCTATCAACCTAATTATTTGGGGATTAGCTTGACAGTTTATTCCGTTATTAACTCTTGGATTAATTTTACAAAAAAATGAAAGTTTTTTAGCCTCATTGTATCCACCTTTATCTCTAATCATTATTTTACTGATTTTAGGATTACTATTATATGGATATGTGCCTCTTGTCAAAGGGTGCCGTCTATATATTCACGACAAGGGATATCCAAGTAATTGGGGATGGCTCGGATTATTAAGTTTGTGGGGGTTATCATTCCTATTACTTTTTCCGACAAAGAGAAATAAATTTTCTTCAGAAGAGTCCTTGGCTAAAAACTCAAGAAATCACCCCTTTAATAAGCTTAATATTCCCAAGTTCTTATTATATTGGTTTCTAGGTTTTCCAATTTCAATATTTACAATAATTTTTACAATTGTCGGATTGTTTTCCTTGGTGAATAACAGAGATTTTAGCGAGCTTATCGAAAATGCAGATTTTAACGCAGTAACTTATACAATTATAGAGTTATTTATCGGATTATTTTTATTTAGAGAGCTCCGAAGAGTTTGATTCGATTTAAGAAAATTTGAAATTTTAAATTTGGGTATTGTAAAGCAAAAAAAAATCTAAAGTTAATTTTTTTAATAGTTTTTTTTAAATATACTTTTGCTTGGGGCTTTAATTCGCTGAATTTATATGATATTTCATTTATTTTCCCAGATTATGTTGAAAACTTCATTAATGAATCAGAAGTAACAAATGTTATAGGGCTAATATTTTGGAGCTTTTCGGTGATTGTTTTTGCTCCATTGTTGGAAGAGCTGATTTGTCGTGGGATAATATTGCAGAAGTGGGCAATGAAATGGGGGATCAAATCCGGAATAGTTACCTCATCTTTATTATTTGCGATTTTCCATTTGCGATTCGATATTGTAGGCTTGTTCATTGCCGGAACTATATTGTC
>NZ_JAAHHU010001181.1:0-1592 GCF_010672095.1 Moorena sp. SIO3I6
AGCCGCTACGCTATTGTTGTTAGTTAATTGTTGGTAGGTTAAGTTCACTCAAAGAAAAGCCAAGAGTATTGGTACGCTTGTTCTATAATAAGGAGTCAACACTGAAAGGACAAGGGAGATACGAGATGAACAGCTGCATTTTAATGGCACAAATTATTCAGGATCCAGAACTGCGTTACACCTCAGAGAATCAGACACCGCTGACTCAGATGCTAGTACAATTCGCCAGTGTCAAGGCTGAGGAATCCCCATCAACCTTAAAAGTGGTAGGTTGGGGGGAATATTTGGCTAATGAAATTAAAACAAACTATTCCACAGGCGATCGCGTGGTGATTGAAGGTAGCTTAAGGATGAATGTGATTGAGCGACCAGAAGGATTCAAGGAAAAACGGGCAGAATTGACTGTTTCCCGGATTCACAAATTGGGAACAGATGATCACTTCGAGCCACAAGTCATGGCATCGGATAGAACTTTCCAGCGTACCCCAGAACCATCCTCTCCCCAAACCTATGATAAGGTTGTATCGATGGATCAACATCGGATGTCGTCATCAGTTTCTTATCCCAACAATACCGAACAAGATTTTGCTTATACCAGCACTGAACAAAATACTGAGCAAAGTTTTGAGTCTTCTTTTGGGTCTTCATCTCCTCAAAACCCAACCTCTGGTAGCCCTAGTCATCAACAAGATTTAGATGATATTCCCTTTTAGTTATTCGGAGAAAAGATTATAGCGTTTCTCATAGTTATGAGGTACAAAAAAAATTTACCTCTTCCCTCTTCTCTGCTCCCTGCTCCCTGCTCCCTGCTCCCTGCTCCCTGCTCCCAGATCCGCTGTTCCCAGATCCGCTGTTCCCAGATCCGCTGTTCTCGACAACTGCCGCGAAGTCTATTAAATTGTGTTTCAACTCCTTTACGTACTGATCTATGCCCTCCAGCCTTATCTAGACCTGATTTGCTTTTGTTTGGCTTGGGGGCTAATGATGATTCTAGCTTGGACCGTTTTGTCAGCAGTCCGAGAAAGTTTTGCTGTTGCCAAACGACTGCATCAAATTCCCTGTTCTAACTGTCAGTTTTTTACTGGTGATTATCGTCTTAAATGTACCGTGCATCCCTCTGTTGCTAATTCTGAGGCAGCAATTAATTGTATGGACTTTTGTGAAAAAACTAATTACATGACTAGAGTTTAAAAGACTCGACGGTAATGCCATGGGCTTCATCCTTGCTAGTGGGGAGGGAGCCTATATAGCAATCCTAAATTATTTGTAAAATCACTGGAATTGTTAAAAACTGGTGCTTTCTCCCTTCCCTTCTGCCATATGCCGTTTGCTTCCTGCCTTAAAGCAGACCATTTCTTTCGCAAATCAGATAGGATTGCTATATATAGCAATCCTAATGAAAGCATGCGTGATGGATAACACAATTACTTACCTCACAACTGCTGACCTTGATTCCACTAGGGCGATCGTTTTAGCGCAAGCAAGCGGTCTAACTTATGATGCTTTTGATAAGCAAAACCCTGCTGAGTGTCTTGAGGTGTCTCCACCGGATGGTTATGATTTTGTAGACTACTGGACTGGTGTTGATGCGA
>NZ_JAAHHU010001182.1:0-1592 GCF_010672095.1 Moorena sp. SIO3I6
TGTCGTGGATGCGTATCCGCAGAGCGCCGCCGCGATCGGCTACGGCTACCAGTGGTGGGTGCCCGAGTACCGTGACGGGGTGCCGCTGCAGTTCGAGGGCAACGGCTACGGCGGTATTTAATCAAGCTCTATGGGTTTTCACCTAAAATTTTTTTCAGTAGCAGAAAAAGTTTGCTGTTTACTACTACTGGACTAAAAAAGTGATCAATGTCTAATGCTGGCGCTGTCATTATTGTCATGGGAATTAGTAATGGTAATTATTAGCGGCTAAAGGCTTTGCGCTTCTACAACGCCAGCTTGGGCGATGACTTTTAACATTCTCGAAACTGTTTCGCGTGATTTTGATAATGAGAACAATTTTGGGCACACCGGGCGACGACATGATTTCAGCTAGCGGTGGAAAAACTACTATTTTCCCTAGCACTGGCAAGGATGATCTTACCGTTTTCCAAGGGGGGAATAATACCATCTTCGCCAATGAAGGCAATCAGGGTGATCGGGTTAGCGTAGGTATGGGCAGCAATAATACTGTCTACACAGGCGTTGGCGATGATGTGATTACAGTCTTTGAAAGTAATGAGAATTTAATCTTTGCAGGGGAGGGGGATAACCAGATCAGCCTGGTTAAAAGTGACAACAATCAGATTTTTGTTGGTGCTGGGGATGACACAATTTCTACGGAAAGGGGGGATAATGAAATCTTTGCTGGTGATGGGGATGACTTTATCACTACTCTTTTTGGTGACAATATCATCTACATGGGCGCTGGCGATGACAGAATTACCACTAAATTTGGTGATAATGTTATCTTCGCAGGAGCTGGAGATAACCTGATCGATGCTCAATCCGGTAACAATAAAATCTACGCTGGCACTGGTAATGACCAAATTACGACTGGCTTGGGTGATGATTTAATTTTTGCCGGAGTTGGCAATAATTTTATTAGTGCTGGCATTGGGAATGATACTGTTTTCCTTGGCAGTGGTATTGACGAGTTTTTGCTGTTAGAGGGTGAGGGAGCAGTTACTATTCATGGCTTCCAATCAGGTCAAGATGTCTTCCAAAATAATGAACTCAGTTTTACTGTTTCTGGAAATAGTACCTTAGTATTTGCCGAAAGTGGGGATATTTTGGCAACTTTAATTGATGTACAACTATAGCAATCTTAAGGTCAGGATTTAGCTATAAGTACTCAGCAGTCAGTAGAACTTTTTAGGACAACTTGGCGTCTTTGATAGCAAATAGCGATAAAATTAACAACCATGTACATTCGTAAAACTGTCTTCGCCATTGCCCTATTGATTAGCCCGTTATTGATTACTGCTTGCGGCTATAATGAGACAAAAGAGTTAGTAGAAGAACCACAGTTACTGTCAAAACCTCTTACCATCCGGGCAATACTAGATAAAGACCAACCAATTACTGCTGGGGAAACTGTCCAATTCGCTTTTAAAGCTGTTAGCGAGCCTGTCAAGATCTTAGACCCGATTCCCTTGACAATGACTCTCTATCTACCAGATGGTAGCCAACAACAGTTCATGGCCAATTTGCAAAGTCCAGTTTTCTATTACCCTTGTGATCCTATACCAGGG
>NZ_JAAHHU010001183.1:0-1590 GCF_010672095.1 Moorena sp. SIO3I6
TCCTTACCGGGGAGTAACTCGGGAGGGAGATAACTTGGAGCAAGTGATTGTGGATGCGATCGCATCAGCAAAGTCAACAGTAGATGTGGCGGTTCAGGAGTTGCGTATGCCCAGAATTGCCCAAGCTCTAGTAGAACGTAAGCAAGCTGGTGTCAAGGTCAGAGTCATTTTAGACAATAACTACAGTCTTCCGGTCAGTAAACTTACCGCTGAGTCAGTGGCAAAACTGCGCCAAAGAGAACGCTCACGCTACAATGAGTCCCTAATATTGATCGACCGTGACGGAGATGGTCAGCTGAGTGCAAGGGAAATTTCAGAAGGAGACGCTTTAATCATCTTAGGAAATGGTGGTGTACCTATGATTGATGACACAGCGGATGGTTCTCGGGGCAGTGGCTTAATGCATCATAAGTTTATAGTTATTGATAACAAAGTTTCTATTATTACCTCAGCCAACTTCACTCTTAGTGATCTACATGGTGACTTTCAGTTTCGAGAGAGTCGTGGCAATGCCAACAATCTGCTCAAGATTGACAGTGTAGAGTTAGCTAACCAATTCACCCAGGAATTTAACCTGATGTGGGGGGATGGTGCTGGGGGTAAACCAGACAGTAAGTTTGGTCTCAAGAAGCCATGGCGACCAGTAGAGCAGGTGACACTGGGGGATACCAGTGTGGGGGATACCAGTGTGGGGGATACCAGTGTGGGGGATACAACTATCGCGATACAATTCTCCCCAACCTCCACTACCAAACCTTGGCATCAGAGTAGCAATGGTCTGATCGCTGAAATCCTTCCTCAGGCTAAGGAAACCATTCACATAGCTTTGTTTGTCTTTTCCGAGCAACGGCTAACTAATGTTTTAGAGGAATCCCATCAACAAGGTGTTAAGGTCAAAGCGCTAATTGAGCCAAGTTTTGCCTTTCGCTATTACAGTGAGGGTTTGGACATGATGGGAGTAGCTGTTGCTCACAAGTGTAAATATGAGACTGGTAACCGTCCTTGGCGTCAACCGATTGCTACCGTCGGTGTGCCTCAGTTGCCAGAAGGAGATGTCTTACATCACAAATTTGCCATTCTGGATGGAAAGATAGTGATTACAGGGTCTCACAACTGGTCAAAAGCAGCAAATACCAGGAACGATGAGACGGTGTTAGTTATTCATAGCCCGATCGTGGCTGCCCATTTTGAGCGGGAGTTTCAACGGCTCTATGGCAAAGCAGTGAAGGGAGTACCAGTTAAAGTTCAGCAAAAGATTAAAGCACAACAACAAAAATGTGTGCCTCTTGATCCACATTCTTGAGTAGAGCATACTATTTAATAGTTGGCATGACGGGTTATACCCCTCAATTAAATAATAGATGTGTTAGATCAAGTCCGGTTAATCACTTTTAAAATGGTCTGTTGCGTTTTGTCGTTAGTGATCAGTCATTGATAAAACGTCCACCAATCTGTCATGGCCTGTTCATAAATCGGTGTTGTCGGAACAATGAGTAGTGATCATCAATTATCAAGGAATGATAAGTATTCAACCGGACATGATATCAGTTGACAACACTTAGGTGCGCACCTCTAAGGCCGGGTTCCCCG
>NZ_JAAHHU010001184.1:0-1585 GCF_010672095.1 Moorena sp. SIO3I6
CGGGAGTCGGGAGTCGGGAGTCGGGAGTCGGGAGTCGGGAGTTGTGGGAAGTGTGGGAAGTGTGGGAAGTGTGGGAAGTGTGGGAAGTGTGGGAAGTGTGGGGAGATGGGGAAAGTGATTAATCGTAGGTGGGCAGTGCCTACTAACTCTATGGCCAACTTGCTGAATCGGTCTGAGCCACTGGTTACCCTACATCTTGATCGGAAGTTCCCGATTCCCGATTCCCGATTCCCGTTCCCGTCCTGGAAGGGGTTAGGGGTGGGTTCCAATTCCCGATTCCCGATTCCCGATTCCCGATTCCCGATTCCCGACTCCCGATTCCCGACTCCCGACTCCCTACTCCCTACTCCCTACTCCCTACTCCCGATTCCCGATTACTCTTGCGTCAAACGGGTCATAACCTTATTGGACCGTTCCACAAACGCCTTCATGCCTTCCGCATCAAAGCCTTTCTGGGCCATCAGTGCCAGGTCATAGACATGCTGACAAATCATGGTAGCCAATTCCGCTGAGGGAGACTGACCGCCACTATGAATAATACTGCCTTGACTGAGGTTGACTAGATTCTGAATCAGTGGGTGGGTGGTATTGACTACCAAAATATGTTCCTCTGGGAACTGTACCGACTCCTGCTGCATCATGGCAGTCATTTCCTGTAGACGGCGCATGGCTTCTGGTAACAATACCATGGCAGGTGGGGTGCCTTGGGGGTCATCAGACTTGAGGGCTTGAGTCCGGACATTGACCTTAGGCTTATTAATCGCTTGCTCGAACAGTTCCTTAATCAGGTCAGAACGGGTTTTGTTGGTCTTGGGATCAACAATCTCTTTTTCCTGCTCCTGATCAACAAGGGTATCATCCAAGTCTGAATCCACCCGAGAGAACTTAGCCTCTGTATATTCCCGTTCCAAGAAGCTAATGTAGTGGTTGTCGATAAAGGAGTCCATAAATAGGACTTCTAACCCTTGATTTTTGTGCAGTTCCACATAAGTGGCTTGGCTAGCCTCATCAGTGCAATAGAATACCCGATTTTCGTGATTTTCTTTATTGCGCTCTAGATACTCTTTGATGGTGGTGTAGGGTTGAGAAGAAGAAGACTTGTCCTGTTCTGTGCCCCCATCCGGAGTGACATCCTCCCAAGCATCCCCCTCTTGGGATTGCACTTCTACCTTAGGGGTGTCAGTAGGGGTGTCAGTGGTTGGAGCTTCGGAACTTTCCACCGGTTGATAGGTGGTGCGGAAGATTACAATATCTTCTACTTGTTTCTTAAACTTATCGCTATTGATGCAGCCAAACTTAACGAATGTACCCACATCTTGCCAAGCACGGATGTACTGATCTCGCTCATCCTGGTACTGTTGCTTTAAGCGATCGCCAACTTTCTTAGCAATAAAGTCACCAATCCGAGCCACTGTCCGGTCCTTGGTAAGAGCAGAACGGGAGACATTCAGGGGAATATCAGGACTATCAATCACCCCTCGCAGTGGCATCAGGAAGTTAGGAATAACTTCCTCACAGTTGTCACTGACAAACACTTGATTACAGAAAAGCTTGATTTGCCCCTTAGTCACATCCACGTCTGGCT
>NZ_JAAHHU010001185.1:0-1584 GCF_010672095.1 Moorena sp. SIO3I6
TGATGATTCAGATGACCTGGCTACACCGATTACTCTGGGGGATTCTGTCTTTAGGTGGACGACTCAACGAACGCACCATGGCTCCCTTTTTACAATGGCTAATTGACCGAGGTAAATCCCAGCTAGCTTTAGAAATTGCCCGAATTTTCCTTAACTGGTATAACGTCCAAGGTGTTTATGCGGCTAATCGGGAGATGGAAGGTTGAAGGTTGAAGGTTGAAGGTTGGTGGTTGAAGGTTGAAGGTTGAAGGTTGAAGGTTGACAGTCAACTCTCAAGAAAATATCTGAGCTGATTTGCACTTAAATTGGTTATTTCCCATTTCCTGTTCCCTGTTCCCTGTTCCCTGTTCCCTGTTCCCTGTTCCCTGTTCCCTAAAATATGTAGTGATTACTCGAAAGAGAAAGCTGCGATCGCTAAACAACCCCATCCCAAGATCAACGCCGCACCACCTAATGGTGCGATCGCTCCTAGCCACTTGATCCCGGTTAAACTCAGGGCGTACAAACTACCAGAAAAAATGGCAATTCCAGTGATAAAAGCAGAGCCAGCTAAGGTAAGGGGAGTTTGTGCTACTTCTGCGCGGCTCAACAACAAGGCTACTAACATGAGCGCTAGGGCATGGTACATTTGATAGCGGGCACCAGTCTGAAAAATCTCCAATGCTCGTTCGGTAAGTTTTTCTTTCAAAGCGTGGCTAGCAAAGGCTCCAGCTGCTACTGATAATCCTCCTAAGATCGATGCGATCGCTAAAAAAATCCGAGTCATCAATTTTGTCCTTGCTAAAGCGTAAAATTATAAAATATTTTACCTTCTTCACTAACCTCAAACGTGGCATCACATTCTCTAGCTTTGTGGTCCAAATAGTCTTGAGCGACAGCTATAGGAAGTTTGGCTGCAATTGCTAATTTCAATACTGAAATTCTACCATTTTCGTCTTGGAGCAAGCGATAAAATGTAGACTGAAGGTGTTCGAAAACTTCTTTTTGCTCTTGTCGATAAATTCGCCATGCTAACCATATTCCCCAGAAGGTAGCTGGGATACCTACTATCAAACTTCCCAGGGCATCAACTTTATCCTGTGATGTTGCTTCCCTTCGAGTTGATACTACAACAGGTACCGTCAATAGTAGAATACCCAAGCTAAGCACTAAACCAGCAGATAATTTTTTGAACCGTTTCATTTTACCAAAGTTTTAGCAAACGTTATTTGTTAGCATGACCAGACAATTGCGATTAGGTGTAAACTATCAGTTATCAGCTATCAGCTATCAGCTATCAGCTTAAACGCTACGCGCACGCTACGCGAACAGTTATCAGCTATCAGGTTTATTTTAAGCTGACCGCTGACCGCTGACCGCTGACAGCTTTTTGTTAGTTACGAATAGCCTCCAACAAGCGAGAATAGTAAAAGCGAGTGCTAGTCATTTCTTGTCGCTGAATTGAAAATCCATTATTTACTAAAATACTAACAATATCTGCTTCTCGATGCTGATAGGCACGAGTGGTTTTACTTGGTCCTGGAAAAAACTCACCAATCTTTTTAAGTGCAGTAAGAAGCAAGGTTTTTGGTGCAAAGCTAAGAA
>NZ_JAAHHU010001186.1:0-1583 GCF_010672095.1 Moorena sp. SIO3I6
TGGGACCCAATTGAATATACTTACCAATGTCTGCTAAATTATCCTTGTCGCTTCCTTGAGCATCTTGTAATCTACCAATGGCATCATAACTATAAAGTCCTTGCTGTAAATGGGAGCGAGTGGTAATATTCCAACGTAACACTTCTCCTAATTGTAACTCTTGAGCGACTGCATAGGCCAACGATGTTTTTCCTGTGCCTGGTTTTCCGGTTACTAATAAAGGACGACGCAGATACAAAGCGGCATTGACTAACTCTATTTCCTCTGGCCTGGTCTGATAGGTTGTACCCCGTTTTGTTTTGTCAAATTTCCGCCAGCTAGGAGGATCAGGAAGGCGTTGAATGCCTTCGTGGGGTTGTTCGGGAGTTCCGCGAAAGATTTTCCAAGAGTTATTAGTCATAGGGTTGTATAGTCAATCTGGGGTGGTAGTAGATCGGGGTCTTCCCACAAAAGAGCAAGATGGTGTCCAATGTATTCTTGTCCATCCTCTTCGTTAGGAGCCTTTAAACGTTGTTCTTCTACCTTTTTGGGAAGTTCATTTATTTGACACTCGAATAATTTATCAAATTCCTCTTGACAATTGATGATAGTTTTAAAATCATTCTTTCTCAGCCATAAAGCAACTGGTATTTCCATCGTGTCAATTACTTTTAATATCTCATAATCTGGGGGGTTATATAATTTTAATGCTATGGTTTTTTTATTCATTTTTTCGTTTTTTAAATGAGCATACAACCTTTCCGAATCAAAATCAAATTTACCAACATCAACAAATTCTTGATGGCATTTATTTTCACGACTATCTTTGATTTTTTTCCATTTTTCGCTGCAACTTTTTTGGTGACCATTGTTATGATTCAAACGTTCACAACGTTTTAGAGATCGAATAAATACTTTATAATGCTTACCCATAGGAAGTGTTAAACCATAATAATTTGTAATATTAATTCTTTCAATTTCATAGTTTAATAGTTCATAAGGCAATGAAAATACAATACTTGTATTTTTGCAAAATTCACTGTTGTTTTGTGGATCACTTAAAAATTTTTTTATGAAATTTTCTAACTTTTTAAAAGATAAAACATCTTGTTCAGATTCTCCATCAGCTGATCGAGTCTCTAAAAATTTACAATTTTGAGGCTCTTCTAAGTAATTATAATTATTTTTGTCAGGAATGAACCAAGCTGAGACTAAATAATTAGGTTGACGTTGTTGGTGATATTGCTTACTGGGATCTAGCTTGATAAGCAGATAAGGTTGTGCCTCTAAATTTTGTTGCTGATGATTTTGAGAGTTACTGCTACTCTGAGCTAATAAATTAGAAATGTTATTGGCATTTTTTTCTAACCATTGCTTGAGTTTCTCAGCAGTTGGCTTGGGAATATCTCCAGTGTCTAATAAACGATCGACAAATTTTACAATAAGTTTTTCATCATCAGTTGGTTGAGCTTTCTCCTCCCAATCCAAATTTCTTAGAATTTCATAGAAACTGTCAGGGAGTTCATCTTCCCAATCATCCCATAATCCATCGGCACAACAAGCTTGATAAGCCTGTTGCATTTGGTTGAGCAAGTTTTTTTCTA
>NZ_JAAHHU010001187.1:0-1582 GCF_010672095.1 Moorena sp. SIO3I6
TCACAGCAGTTCTTCTGGATTCACTGGTTTAGCTAAGTAGGCATCAGCCCCCAGCATCTTTCCCCAAATTTTGTCCACCTCAGTACCTTTGGTGGAGCAAATCACCACAGGAATCTCGCTAGTGTGAGGATTCACTTTCAGGGCTCTACAAAACTCAAAACCACTTTGACCAGGCAAAATTACATCTAAAACCACTAAATCCGGCGTATGATGAGATAATTTTTCCCGAGCCTCCTCAACGCTAGCCACGCCAGTAACCCCCAAACCCGCTTGTTGCAAACAGCGAGTTAGGTACTGTCTTTCTGTTACGCTATCTTCTACCACCAAAACAGTTTTCATATCTTATAGAATAGCACCTTATACAGAAAGTTTCTTAATGGCAAGGGTAGAATTACTGAATCAGATCAGGGTTTACCTGGCGCTATAGTTAGTGAAATCAGGGTCAACTCAGCTGATCTAACAAAGGGCATTAGATCATATCCCTGGTGACCAGAGCAGGGGAGCTTCGGAGCTTCGGAGCTTCGGAGCTTCAAAGGTAAGCTATCAGCGTGTCGCGTATCAGCCTATGCGCTACGTCCCAGCCTTGAAGCCTGTGCCACGCTACAGATGGTGCTATCAGCTCAAGGCTGACGGCTGACGGCTGACGGCACCTCAAGCAGCACCATCTGTAGCGCATATGCTTACCAGGGTAGCTTCGGAGCTTCGGAGTAGGAAATAAGGAATCGGGAACACAGGAGTAAATTAAGAGATTTTTAAAGGTCAGCAATCAATAATTTTAAAGACTTAAAAAACTATTTATCTAAAATGTATAGATATAGCAAAAAAGTATTTTATTAAATAAAAGTTTTCCTATGTTATTACAACTAATAATATAGTTGGAAATAATAACTCCTGAAACGATAAGCTGCAATGGGAGGAGAAGCTGTTGAATATTGCAATTGTATATTATCGATATAAATAAAAACAATGTAAAAATTGATTATATTAACCTTTTTTTATTTTACTTTGAACAAAGTAAAATAAAATGCTTTTTAGATTAGTAGCTTATGTTCAAATCAGGTAATTATAATTACAAAACTATAATCTGTGAAGCGTGACTATTAAATATTAATAGAAACTTCACACTATAAAACTCACAATATTATCACAAACTTAGCCTAACCTTGAAAAGCCTGATTCAAGAAGCCTTCTTGGGCTGTTTACATAGCAGTAACACACAGGAGAGTTTTTTTAGTCAACCAGCTCGGGTTCCAAAAATCGGATTCATAAAATGATCAGCTAGGGCTGATAAGTACATAGAAAGTTAAAAACAGTACTAGTCATGATAGTGAAGCACCATTACCCACTTGCCCACTGGTCAATGAGCCAAAGCCAGCCTCTGATTGATCTAGGCTTGCTAGAACAACTGCGGGTCAGCAATTGAGAGGATTAACAATGGTGGTTTATGTATCAGGGCGCATCCAGCCGATAAGCAGTCATAGCAGCTACTGGGAGTTTAATTGGTTAGTTAAAAGTCAGTTAAAATTCACCCATGTAGACTCTCGTATCCTGGTTTGCGATCGCTGCATTGGTGTTGCTCAAC
>NZ_JAAHHU010001188.1:0-1581 GCF_010672095.1 Moorena sp. SIO3I6
TCTGATGTCTGATTTTCTAGAGTGTTTACGAGAGCATCGCTGTCTGGTAATACTCGATGATGCTGAACAGATTTTAAGCCGTGGCACTTTAGTTGGACAGTATAAAGCGGGATATGAGGATTATGGTAAACTTTTTAGACGAGTAGGACAAGAAAGACACCAAAGTTGTTTGCTCCTAATCAGTTGGGAACCACCGCTACAAATGGAGTTACTGGAGAAAAAAAACTATTCCACTCGTTCATTAACCCTAAACGGTTTACCAACAGAAGACGCTCGGCAACTATTAGTAGCTAATGGTTTGTCTGAACAAGAGCAAGACATAGAACTCATTAAACGTTATCGAGGCAATCCCTTAGGGTTAAAGCTGGCTGTAAAAACAATTAAAGACTTTTTTTTTGGTAGTGTATCGGAATTTTTAAGTTGGGATGACGTGATTGTTCCTGAGCCAATGAGAACAATTTTAATCGAGCAATTGAATCGGTTAGATGAGTCAGAGAAGAAGGTGATTGCTTATCTAGCTAGGAATCCTACCCCCATTTCTATTAAACAATTGCGCCATAGCATTACCTTAGACTATAATTCACAACTTATTTCCGTTTTACAGTCTTTGGAAAGGCGCTCACTAATAGAAAAAATTTCCCACAGTAATCGCACATTTTTTACCATAATTCCTGTAATTAGGACGGTTATTAATGAGCATGAAGGTTGTTTGCCTTAGGCGTTTGGTCTAGGGTAGGTTGAAGGTTTAAGGTTGAAAGTTGAAGGTTGACAGTCAACCTTCAACAAAAAACGACTCTAGCATTTTATAGCCTAATGAGGTACACAGGATTTGTTCCCTGCTCCCTGCTCCATGCTCCGTTCGAGTAGCGTGGCCCACGGCCTCAGTCCCTAAACTCAAAAATGTACCTCACCGAATTGATAAATACTAGATAAGTTAACTTTTAATTAACTTATACTATCTCAAAGTCTTGGACACCCACCGAGGTGCTGGTGTTGATTGTAGCAAACTGAGCTCCGCTTCCGAGACCAGCTGCACTGCCATTCTGGTTGTAGAATAGATCCCCGGTGTTGCTGTTGTAGACAATCCAAGCACTACTACTTGCGACCTGGCTATTACTGGATACAACCGCCCATTCACTGCTAGCTAAGCCGCCACTCGACGTACCAGTGAGCGTAGTGAAGATATTCTGTTCCAGACGAATTTTGTCTTGACCTCCGAGGTTAAGAATGCTATCGAGACCCAAATCGCTGAAATTGGAAACTCCACCAAAAGTAAAGCTAGTAATACCGTTGCCACTGATTAGGACATCATTACCAGCTCCACCAACCAGATTGTCATCGCCATCACCTCCAATCAGAGTGTCATTCCCGGCATCTCCAATTAGGTTATCATCACCAGCTCCGCCAACCAGGCTATCATTGCCAGCATTACCCCTGAGGTTGTCATCACCGGCTCCGCCAATCAGGGTGTCGTTGCCATTACCTCCAATACCAACTAAAGGTAAGACAGCATTGGTTCCGTCGAGAAGGTCATTACCATCACCGCCATTAAAGACTACCTGCTGTACATCAGTACCGGAC
>NZ_JAAHHU010001189.1:0-1581 GCF_010672095.1 Moorena sp. SIO3I6
CATTAAAGATGCTGCGGAATACAAAAAAGAGACTACAGACATCTCTAAACAGGATACCCTAGAAGAAGAAGATGTCGATAGCAATGAGTTAAAGGAAGATTACGAAGAAGGAGTAGAAATGCCAGAAAATGTACTGGATCCTGAGCCAGTGCTTGATTTGGGTGCTCAAGAAGAAGAATAAGTAGTTTTAGGGGTTCACCCTGAGGTGAGGAAAGTTTTGCCAAGGTTGAGAATGGTAATGGTATACAATGATAGCCCTAAGCTTGTCGGTTTAGAATGGTAGTGGGGTGCGCGGTATCCGCTGTGGTCTAGAATTCTTTGACAGTTTTCTTCCAAACCAATGACTTATTCAATCCTTCCACTTCTGCGCTCGTTACTCTACTGCCTACCCCCTATCGCCTACTGCCGGTGGGTGTGGTGATTTTCTTCTTGTGTTAGTCATCCGAGTCTCAAGGGTGTGAGTATCTCTACTATAGTTTTTCATCTTCTGCTCACACCACCGGGCAAGCCCACACCCGTTTTACCGGCGTTGCTGAATCAAGGAATGAATGCGCGACATTTGGTTTTGGTCAAGCCCCCTAAATCCCCCAAATTTGATACTGCTGGCGAATTTAACATTTAGTAATATCAGCCTGAAGACAGCAGTCTTTATAGCCCCCCAACCCCCAATTCTGGGGGAGCATGAACTTAAAGTTACCCATCTGCTACTCTTGTGTAAACAAATATTAATTTCGCCAACGGTATCAAATTTGGGGGACGCAAGAAAGTCTTGTTCCCCCCAAAATTGGGGGGCTAGGGGGGCAAAACCATACCCAGAATCAGCAACGCCGTTTTACCGGCCTCTGGCATTGATTTTTGGTTTCATTGGGTAACTCAATCAGGTAAACAGGGCGTTTGCCCAATCGCAAACGCCCTACAAGCCTCCATCTACCGTACCCTTTAAAGAAGGAGGACTTTTGAGATTTTCCAAACCGAAAACCCTTATGAAACCCAACTATCGACGTTGTCTTAGCTGCCGTAAAGTAGGACCAAAACAAGAGTTTTGGCGTATTGTCCGAGTCTATCCGTCACGAAAGGTACAATTAGATCAGGGTATGGGTCGTTCAGCTTACTTATGTCCTCAATTGAGTTGCCTAGCGGCGGCTCAAAAGAAAAACCGACTGGGGCGATCACTGCGCGCATCGGTGCCAAAAAATCTGTACGAAACTTTATGGCAGCGTTTAGCTACCATGCCAAGCCAACCCAATTTAGGTAATTAAAGGGTGAATAAGCGCGGCAATTGCTTCCATGTATGTTTGTCCGGTGAACATAAGTAATCGTTAGTATACAAAGGAAGTCATTAGTTCTATTGATGCTCTGGTTTCAAAAGGGAGGTGAATTTACTTCGATTATACGCTAGCTACCTTTAAAGGCATACGTGCTGATTAGGCGGTTTAACCGAATCGTCAATGTATAATGCTGCTTGGCTTTTTTCACAGGAAAGAAGCACGCGATAATAGATAAACTTATCAAACTACCGTTGAGGTGAACACACCAACGAAAAAGCATGGATGGTTGATTATCTGTTGAGCATCGCTTATC
>NZ_JAAHHU010000119.1:0-19072 GCF_010672095.1 Moorena sp. SIO3I6
GGGATGGTCTTGCACCATCATGGTTATCAAGTTGTCATGGTTCAGTTTCCTGACCAGGCGGCTAATCCTCCAAGCTTTTTTTTAGGGCAAGGTTTCTAGCCAACGAATCGCACTCTCCTGAAGCGTTCGGATCAATGATCCAGGTTCCGGTGTGCCCCACCGTACCTAAGGCTCTTTTAAGGATGTTTATTGCGGCATTGTGGTCTCTATCTAACTGGCATCCGCACTTGCAAGTATGGGTTCTAGTTGATAGAGATTTCTTGACCACTTCACCACAGTCAGAGCAGTTCTGGCTAGTATAGGCAGGATTAACCGCAACAGTTATTTTGCCAAACTTGGTGCCGAAATGCTCCAACCATTTCCTAAACTGATACCAACCTGCATCGTTAATAGACTTGGCAAGACAGTGATTCTTAACCAGGTTCTTAACCCTTAAATCTTCATAGGCGACCAGGTCGTTAGACCGGATTACGCAACGTGCGAGTCTCTTCGCATGTTCTTCACGTTGCCTACTTATTTTAAGGTGCTGCCTACCTAGTCTATTCACCGCTTTTTTACGATTGGATGAGCCTTTCTTTTTTCTAGAAACTCTGCGCTGATAGAACTTAATACGCTTTTCTCCCGTCCTGTAAAAACGGGGATTTGATTCAGTCTTTCCAGTAGAATCAGTGTAGAAATCTTTTAGTCCAACATCCAAGCCAATAGCTGCCCCAGTTGGCTCTAATTCTTCCTTGATATCAACTGAAACACAAAACTGGACATAGTACCCATCAGCCCGGCGAACTATACGAACTCGCTTTATTTGCTTCGCGGTCTCGCGCCACAAATCCCATGTACCCTTGAGTTTCAGTTTTCCGATCCCTTTTTTGTCACTAAACGTTATTGACTTCTTGTCAGGGGATAGTTTCCATCCAGACTGTTTATACTCCACTGAGCGGCAGTTTTTCTGAAATCCAGGAAAACCTTTCTTGCCAGGCACTTTCTTTTTACAGTTGTCAAAAAACCTAACAATTGATGACCATGCTCTTTCAGCACTAGACTGTCGAGCTGTAGAGTTCAACTCATTGGCAAAAGGAAATTTTTTAGCAAGTACAGCACTGTACTTATTGAGGTCAAATTTGTTAACCCCTTTATTATCTATCCAATATCTGAGGCAGCTATTCCTGATGAACTGAACCGTCCGAATAGCCTCATCAATAGCGGAGTATTGGTGTTTCTTTCCTTTCGCTTTGAACTCTAAAATGATCATCAGTTTCTTAAAGTTACCGTAAGAATAGTGGAGCCTTAATCAAACAGTTTTAACCCTTTTCGCATAGCCGACCAACCATAAAGGCGACCCTATTCTAAGGCGCGCGTCTCTGACCTCAACTTTTCCTTCCTTTATTCTACATTCAGAATAAGATTCCGGATTTTCCAAGAATATTTTTCTCACGGCGACTAAAGTCGCTGCGAGCCTTCATCCCCGGTTTAAAAACACGGGGTTTTCGGCTTTGGGGATTTTTATAATTAGTTAATCAAGTACACAAAACTTTTCCCTCTTCTGACTTCTCACTTGGGACTTCCCTACTCCCTACTCCCTACTCCCTACTCCCGCGCAACCCAGGGCGTAATATCAAGTCTGGTTGAATACCCATAATTAAGGAGAGGGTGGGGAGGGTGGGAGGTGTGGGGAGGGTGGGAGGTGTGGGGAGATGGGGAGATCGGGAGATTTTTATTAAGGGTAATTATCCTGACATGATATAGCACTACGCATTAAGATGTTTAACATTGTCTTGATGCAGTCGCTCATGGGGGAAACCCCCAAGACCGCGCTGCATCGCTCCTAAACTCGGAAACTTAGTCATAGCTTACTTCTGACTTCTGAGTTCTAACTTCTGACGCTAAGCGTAGCGCTATATAAGTCTCTCACGGAAAGGAACCCCTCGATAGGTTTTTTAGACCGTTTTTGATCCAATGCCTAATTGGGAGATAACTGTGATTTCGGTAGCTGGCTCAAGACATCTTGCTCTTGGTAAGAAATCCCTCGATATTACTTGTTAGACAGCCGTTTAAGAGATTGCTCCGTAATTTGCTGACACCTAGGATGCACGTGGAATTCAGATTCCGGAATCTCTTGCTCCTGATTGAGATTACCAGTAGGTACTTTTGGAGTTGCCAGAGACTCAGATTCTGTCGGATTGTACCAGTATCGGGGGTTTTGAGTGATGATTGGAGTTTCTGAACATGTTTCAGATTTTGACAGTGAATCAGCTAAACCTGATACAGGGAGTTGGTTATGATTTGTGGTTGGTTCACCATCAAGAGTGTCAGGAAATCTCGCTTCCGGTTGGGGGCTATTGATTGGTGAAGCTTCTGCTTCATCGGTTAAACTCACCCCTTGTTGCTCAATCCAAACCGTCAAATAATGGGGATTTTTCAAAATCAAACACAGAGGCTGAGATTGTTCAGATAGTTTAGAAAAACAAAAATTGAACGCTTTTTGGTAAGCATTTGGGGCAATATCTAAACCTCGAGTGAATTGTTTATTTTGGAAAATAATTGTACATTCATCCAACCACTGAATCTCTGGATTACTCTTTTCTTGATCAATTATTAACATTTGGGTAGTTTACTCCCGACTTGATCTATCTTTGGAAATAGCTGGTGAGATTGTGGCAATTTTGCTCTGGAAGTGTCAATAGAAAAATGTAGTCAATTGCGTCGCAGATTTGGCTACATCCTTGACCCAATCTACTGAAAATTTATGTCATTAATCATGGGATTTTGGGCATCAAGCTGCAGTCTTGCCCAATCAATTAACGGTTTCACGCCTATGTGGGTCAAGACAAAGTATTTAGGATGCATTCAATCAATTTATAATCATAACACAAATAAAGTTAATTGTAAACCAAAAAATGTAGCTAATTTGACAATTAACCCAACCTTGATTGTGTCCCCTGTCTTGATGCAATAGCGAGTGGGGAAACCACGGCAATAGCGAGTGGGGAAGGGCTGCGTGGGTCACCTGCGTCCGCACCTTGAAAGCCCCGTGGGAACCCCTTGTTCCCTTGCTGCATCGCTTCCAGAAATCGCTACATTTCTCTCTTGGTCATTGGGTATGTGATCATAATATTCTCCATTCAAATAATTAGTTAATCAAGTACACAAAACTTTTCCCACTTCTGAGTTCCCTACTCCCTACTCCCTACTCCCTACTCCCTACTCCCATTAACCCAGGACGAAAGTCCCTCACGGAATTGAGAACTACTATAAGTCTGTTCGCGTAGGGTGCGCATCGCGCAATTGCCTACAATCAAACTTAATAAGGAACCCCTCGATAGGTTTTTTTAGACCCTTTTTGATCCAATGCCTTAGAATTGGGAGATAACTCCGATTCCGGTAGCTGGCTCAAGATATCTTGGTCCTGGTAATAAATCCCTCGATATTTCTTTTTAGACAGCCGTATAAGAGATTGCTGAGTAATTTGCTGACACCTAGGATGCACGTGGAATTCAGATTCGGTAATTTCTTGCTGCTGATTGAGATTACCAGTAGGTACTTTTGGATGTGCCAGGGAATCAGATTCTGTTGAATTGTAGCAGTATCCGGTGTTTTCAGTAACTATCGAAGCTTCGGAAACTGAAACATCTTCCGGGAGTGAATCAGTTAAAACTGGCCTAGGTAACTGGTTATGATTTCTGGATTGTTCACCATCAAGATGTCTAGGAGTTTCCGCTTCAGATCTAGCTGCTCTTAGTGATAAATAATCAGTGGAGTTAGGTTGAGCACTATTTATTGATAAACTATAACCTTCGTTCGCTAAAGTTACCTCTTTTTGCTCAATCCAAATTGTCAGATAATGCGGATGTTCTAAAACCAAATACAGAGGCGGAGATTCCTCAGATATTTGGCAACAACAAAACTTTAATGCTTTTTGAAAATAATTTGGAGAAATATCAAAACCTCTAGTGAATAGTTTATTTTGGAAAATAATTGTAGATTTATCCAGCCACTCAATCTGTTGAGTGGCTGCTTCTTGAGCAATAATCAACATAACATTTTAAAATTGCTTTACTTGAGTAAACCTGATCTATAGCGTTTCCTAGTAAGCGTAAGGTAAATCTAAATTTTATTTCTTGCTCCGAAGTCCCTACTCCCTGCTCCCTAAAACTAAGGAGGAAAGTACCTCACCCGATGGAGAACTGCTATAGCGTTTCTAAATGATTCGTGAACGCAAAACTAGCTTAAATTATTATTTCAAGATGGTCTTTTGTTCACAAATCAAATTAAAAGCTTATATTTAATCATAAATCATCATTGCATTAATCAGACTATTTTTAATACAAATTACTGATAAATACGCGAATTATTTTAATAAACTATTATGATACCAGAAAGTATATATTGAGACAAAAAATCATTTTTATTAAATTTATATTCCTGAATTTTTAATGAAAAAAAATAACAAGTTTACGTATAATTACGGTAGTGATATTCCCTTTAATATAAGTAGTCGTAGGCAATTAATTTTGACTATGTAAATTCTAAAATATAGAACTGGAAACTTTGAACAGCAAGGAATTGAGGAACTTTAACAAAGTTAACACAGTTAATATAATTTATGTCCAGGTACTTAGTCACTTACTCCTGAACACTAATTTCAATCCACTGATAGAGCCGTTAATTTTGGAAAAACGATCACAAATTTCCGTAGAATTACGGTAGTGACTTAGCAAGCCTTTAATGTAGAAGACACCCTACCTATGAAAAGCAAGCACTTCATCAATCTCCACAAAGCACTTACCGCTCCAGTAGTGCTGGGATTAATGGTTTTCTACCAGAATTTCACCCTTGGTCCATGGGTTTACCTAGCCCTCCATGGGACCTATGGGGTGATGTGGCTACTCAAAGACCGTATCTATCCAGACAAGCAGTGGGAGCAAGAAATACCGATTGGCATCGGAATTCTTGGCTTCGGAATACTAATGCTCTACTGGGTTGCTCCCTTTATTCTGATCAGCAGTGGTTCTCAGCCTCCCTTACCCCTGGTAGCTGCTGCCATTTCCATTAATGTCATAGGAGTCTTTCGACCCTATGCCAGTGATGCCCAGAAATACTATACTCTCAAGTATCGTTCTGGATTAATCAAAGAAGGATTCTTTGCTCGCTGTCGAAATACAAACTACTTGGGAGAAATCCTGACCTACTCTGCTTTTGCCATGCTAGCTCAGCACTGGCTACCCTTTGTGATTCTGGCAGGTTTTATGGCAGGTATATGGATTTCCAATATGCTCAAAAAAGATAAGTCTCTCTCCCGCTATCCAGAGTTTGCTGACTACAAGGCTAATTCTGGACTACTACTACCACAGCTATTTTTACCTACTACTTCCAATCCAAACGATCCAGATTTTGCTTAAAAAACGAGGTAGTCATATATTATAGCATTTCTCAATTCGGTGAAGTACAAACCCCTGGGTTGTAGGGAGTAGGGAGTAGGGAGTAGGCTGACTGCCTGACACATCTTGGAAAATGGCAGTCATCAAGGGGTGCAGTGCTTCGAGCGAATACGAGTAAACCAGATTCGGTCGTAGTAATGCTGCCAGACCCGGTTTACAACAAGCCCTATCCATCGCCCGAACTGGAGATGTACTGGTGGTGTGGCGTTTAGACCGGTTGGGACGCTCACTCAAAGATTTGATTGAGATGGTCGAAACTCTGTCTAACAGAGGCATCGAGCTACAAAGCCTCACAGAAGCCATTGCCACTGACTCCAGTAGTGGTAAACTGATTTTCCATGCTCATATTGAAAACGACTGCATTTAATTCTATAATGCCCTCAAGCCTGGAAGCAAGTTTTGACTAAGCTTAGTTAATTACCAGAAAAGGAGATTTTGTCACGTAATGTTGCAGGTTCTTGACTCTACCCTAAGAGAAGGAGAACAAACTCCTGGTGTTTATTTTTCCCCTGAAACTAAGTTATTAATTGCTCAACTTTTAGATCGAATTGGTATTGATATTATTGAAGTAGGAAATCCTGCTGTTGATCCTGAAATTTGTGAAGCTGTAGCCTTGGTTTATAATGCGGGATTGAATGCTAAGATTGGTGCTCACTCTCTTTGTCGCATCGATCATGTTCAAAAAGCATTAGATTGTAAAATCGATTTTTTGGGTATCTTCCTGAGTGTTGCCAATCACCGTTTAGAGCGTGACTACCAAATTACAATCGAAAATGCCATTGAGCAAGTGGTGGAAGTTATTGGCTATGCCAAAGCACAAAACCCAAACCTATTAATTCGCTATACACCAGAAGATACGACACGTACCTCAATCGAACAAGTTATTGAAGTAGCAAGCGCTGCGGTACAAGCAGGCGCAGATATTATTAGCATCGCAGACACAACAGGATATGCTACTCCATTTAAGAACGATCGCAGTTACTCGTATTTTGTCAAAACTTTGAAGGAAAAACTAGCTGGACAACAGCTATATCCGAAAATTGCTGTTCATTGTCACAATGATAGAGGTTTAGCACTGGCTAATGCTCTTGATGCTTACCAGGCTGGAGCAGACATTATCGATGTAACTGTGATGGGGTTAGGAGAACGTGCTGGTATTGTTGATTTAGCAACATTGTTGGTCAATTTGGGCGAGATGGTTGAATCAGAATTGCCTTGGGAGTTTAACTATCTTAAGGATCTATACCATATTGTGAGTGAATATTCCCATATTTCAATTCCGCCTATTTTACCCATTATGGGAAAAAATGCGTTCACTCACTATGCTGGGGTTCACGTCAAAGCAATTGCTAAAGATCCGATGCTTTACCAAAGTTTAGATATTGCTAGTTTTACAAACAAAAATAACTTAGCTTTAGGAATGCAATCGGGCAGAGCTTCAGTTGAGTTAGCTCTGGAACAAATTGGTCAAGAGGGATTGACCAATAATAGGGTTTTCATGAATTGCATTCTCAATGAGGTTAAAGTGCTGGCTAAACGAGGGACTGGTATTGATATTGACAACGAATTGCCCCACATAGTTAATCAATGTTTTGCTTTTGAGAATTGTGAATAATCTTCTCACTTTGAGTGAAGAATGCTTAGGTCTAGAACAGTTTACTAATAATGCCGTTAAACCAAAAACAAACTGAGTCTATAGAGTCTATAGAGTTGAGCTCTGGGATTAGATACGGATTATCAGCGGTTGATGGCTGGCTGCCGCTTGTTGAACAGCCCTTGTTTATTTTAGTTGGGTTGACGGGAGTCGGTAAAAGTACACTTATCAATGCTTTATCCGATACAGAGCTAAACTTTACGCTGTTTCCTAATCGTCGTACTTTAACTGATAAATTTATTATTCCGACGGTCATGCAGATCGATGGAGCAGAAAAAGAAGATGATATTACCTGCCGTGTTACACGCTTCTCCTATACCCGTCGCTATAAGCAACTTTTTCCTGAGGGAATAGTCCATATTTTGAGCAAATTACAGATTAATCCGTCTCAACTTTGCTTTCCGCTACTTTTTGATGGTTTGCGAGGAAAGCAGGAGGTAAAATACGCAATCAAAATTCTACCAAAAGCTCAGTTTTTAGTTTTGGAAGCTCCTAACTATGTCCGATTGGAACGCCTGTTAACTCGTAGGGATTTGTTTGATCGCATTGCGCAATCTAGCCCAAGAAAATATAATTACAATGAAAATAAAATTAGTAGTTTTGCTGAATTAGGGATACCAGAGGATACCAATCTTTTTGCCCATGAACAAACACAAGAGATCCTAGCCAAAGTGAATAAAGGTTACTTTTCCATACATGACTTACGAGATTGCTTAAAGATTATTGTTGCAGAAAAATGCAACTATAATCCATACGAAACTAGATCCATTTTAGAAGATTTAGCCCCAAGTCGAACTCTGTTCATTAATACAACTGGCTATGCTCCTCACTTGATTGCACAAGAGGTTCAGTGTTTTCTCTCGTCTGGTTGAGGGTATCATCAAGCTAGAGCATCGGTTAAGAAACCGGGTTGCTGAGAATACTGAACCGGCGGGTCTTGGCGTCGGAGGAGAGCGAAAGTTCGTAGGAGAAGAAACTTGGTCAAACAATTTAAGGACTATTTCTCGAAGCAAGCAGATAATTATGCAAACTATAGACCTCATTATCCAGAAGCTTTATTCGAGTATTTAGCTACTCAAGTCACCGAATGTAAAGCTGCTTGGGATTGTGCAACTGGTAATGGTCAAGTAGCCTTGGGATTAACATCTTATTTTCAAAAAATTTATGCTACAGATGCTAGCGAAAAGCAAATTAGTTATGCATTTCATCATGATAAGATTAAATATTCTTTGGCAGTTGCAGAAAAAGTTGGGCTAGCGAATCAATCTATAGATTTAATAACTGTTGCCGAAGCAGTTCATTGGTTTAATATGGAACAATTTTATCAGGAAGTTCAGCGGATTTCTAAGCCTGGAGGAATTATTGCTATCTGGGGATACTGGTATTTTCATTTGCTCCGAGAAGAAGAACATTTGAAGCAAATGTTGAGAGATTTTTTTACTACTGTCTTTGACAAGTTTGGAGCTGAAGAAATAAAACTACTTATTCAAAAGTATCAAACCATTCCTTTCCCTTTTGCTGAGTTAAAAACACCTCTTTTCACAATGGAATGCCAATGGAACATGGAAGAATTCCTTGGATATTTGAATAGTGTGTCTGCTGTTCAAAAAATGATTTATGTTCAATCCCACGAACCAATGTTAGAATTCTCCAAGCGTCTAGTCAAGGCTTGGGGCGATCCCGAGAGGAAAATTTTATTTCAATGGCCATTACACATGAGAGTTGGTCGGATAAATTAAAATTTCTGTCGGTGCCCGATAAATATTAGAGTTGTTGGGAAATAAGTGCGATCGCATACTCCTCACCCCGCTTAACAATATCCCAACTGGGACAATCTGACTTGTACTGCTCATAGGGATAAACCAATCCCAAGTGAACAAGACGGCTTTGAACTAAACCGCCGCTGTTCCACACCTCAGCAACAGAACGACCATAACGGTCGGTGGTGATGATGCTGACTGCCTGACACATCTTGGAAAATGGCAGTGATCAAGGGGTGCAGTGCTTCGAGGGAATACGAGTAAACCAGATTCGGTCGTAGTAATGCTGCTCAGCCTTCAAAGAAGCAAAGCTTGGTTGCGGGTCGCGGGGTAACTTGAACACAGGGGTTAACAATTGGCGTCCAATGTTCGTGAACCCCCTTGAGCCAGCGTAGACCTATTTTGAGATAACTGATACCTCGCCGCCAATGGGGATTGACCTTTGGTCACGCTACGCGAACAACTTGTTGACGCAAGCGGTGCAAGTTGTACGGCCAGACAAAGAGTAGTGCTGTTTTGGAGAGCTACAGCTCCTAGTCCGAGTGCGGGCATAAGCTGAGCTTTTAAAGATCCCGTTCTTGTAGGCTTTCGAGCACTTCTGTCAGGCAGTCAGGGGAGTAGGGAGTAGACGTTAGGAATTAAATACAAAAACCATTAACCTAACACCTTTCTATCTAAAATACTGGTGAATGGAATCCCAAGCACCAATTTAAGATATGATGACGAAACCATCTAAGCAGTGTTTTTACCTAAGATGGCGATTTTTAATTATCGTCCTTTTACTGCTAGGAATCTTCTTCCGCTGCTTCAATCTAAACCATAAAATCTACTGGCACGATGAGGTTTATACTTCAATTCGGAGTTCTGGCTATACGGGATATGAAGTAATTAAGGAAGTTTTTGATGGTAGGGTGATTGGTGTTGAAGACTTACAAACGTATCAGCATCCCAATCCTGAAAAAGACTTAGGGGATACTATTAATGCCTTAGCTAAAAACCCAGAACATCCACCCCTCTATTATTTAATGGCGCGGTTTTGGCGGCAGCTACTTGGTGCTGCTGTCAATAACCCTAGGGGTTTATCTGTTCTGTTTAGCCTGCTGGTTTTTCCAGCTATCTATTGGCTGTGCTTAGAATTATTTGAATCCCCTCTAGTGGGATGGGTAGCTGTGGCACTTTTAGCGGTATCTCCCTTTCATGTGCTCTACGCTCAAGAAGCACGGGAATATAGTCTATGGACATTGACTATTATCTTATCTTGCGCGTCTCTGTTGCGAGCTATCCGCAAAACTAAGGATAGTAGAAAAGTAACAGGCTACATCTGGTCATGGGTAATCTATGGTGTCACATTGGCACTTAGTCTTTACACCTTTCTCTTTTCTATATTTGTTGCCATTGGACATGGAATTTATGTCTTTATTATAGAACGGTTTCGCTTTAATAAAACTATTTTTGCTTATTTGATAGCATCTGGCACAGGGTTTCTAGCCTTTTCCCCTTGGTTAGTTGTAGTGGTTACTAACTTAGCTGTCATTCAGCATAAAACCCATTGGACAACAATTCAAGTCCCTTTATCATTTTTGGTAAAAATCTGGGGGATAAACCTCAGTTTGATATTTTTTGATATTGGAATACCACTGGAGCATCCATTTACCTATATAATCCCACCAATTTTAGTTAGTTTTGTCGGATATGCAATTTATTTTATCTGTCGTTATACTACCCAGCGAGTTTGGTTACTGGTTTTAACCTTAATCGTTATTACTGCATTAGCTTTAATCTTACCGGACTTAATTTGGGGAGGACGACGTTCAGTAAGTAGTCGGTATTTTATACCTTGCTATATCGGAGTACAGCTGGCTGTTGCTTATGTAATTAGTATGTATATAACTGGGTATCTATCCAGGGCTACTTTAATAAAGGCTAATTTAAGAATACAGAAAGTCTGGAAAGGAATAGTAGCTGTGCTGCTTACAGGGGGAGTTATCTCTTGTGCTATTAGTTCCCAAACAGAAATCTGGTGGAACAAGCAAGTTGGGGGTAACAATCCTACCATCGCTAGAATAATTAATCAAGCTGAGCGACCTCTGGTAATTAGCAATGTTTCTTCAGTGAATCCTGGGGATGTTATTTCTCTTAGTTATTTATTAAATCCTCAGGTAAAATTTCAGTTAGTCATTCCCCCTAATATTCCCGATATTCCTCAAGGTTTTAGTGATGTATTTCTCTTTTATCCCTCTGATCATTTGCAACAGGGACTTGAGGACAAGTATAGTACTAAAATAGAGTGGTTTGATGAGTCGAAGGTTAAGCCCCTCGGAAAGTTAAGGCTTTAAGAGACTGTTGGTTAAACTTTGCTTAAATCCTGGTGTAGGGTGGGTTAGGCGGCGAGTAGGTGGTAGGGGGTGTAGGGTGAGCCACAAAATATACTCCAATGTTGCACGCACTGTAAGCTAGAGCCAGTAAGGATTACAGTTAACTTTACCACTGATTCAATAGTCGCGTCCCGAGCGTAACACAACAAAAGGTTAATTCTGTAAAATAAGTAGCCATAACTTAGTTTTGTGGATCGATAAATTTTCTATCAATATATTCTTTAAAAGTTGTCCAAGAAGTTTGATTCGGACGTTCATCGTCGAGGGATGGAGGAGAACTAAACAGAGGATAATTTGTTTCTATTTCCTGCTGAAAAAACAGGGGTAAATCATCCCAACTCTTTAAACGCAATCCCGCCCCTGTAAAAATCAGCACCCCAGGGCGGTCGCCCATTTCCATCCACGGTAGCCATTTAGAAATACGAGTCCAAGAAATATTAACTTGTTCTACAGCATTATTAGTTCTAGGCATAAGTTGTGAAGCGGGAAGAAAGTAGTTGAATATTTCCATAGCATGATACGTTCCACCAATATAATTTTGGTAATCTCCTCCCAAGGCATTGGGATAAAATAAGGGAATGACAAAATTAAGGATAACTGTACCATTTTCAACCAGACCATTGAACTTAGTTTGATCAGGAAATCGAGGTTTTCCATTGACCGGATCGTTGGCTACATGAAAGACTTTAACTTCTCGACTTAACCAAGGGTTAGACCAAGTTGATAAAATCTCATTTGTTTCTGGGTCAAGGTATAACATGACTTCTCTGGAAACTAAGCGATAACCCACATTTTCATCCTCATCGGTCACCCTACCACAGGCTCGAATATTCATTCCTTGTATATTGAACAAATGACGATCTTTTTCCCCTGGAATCCGACTATAAACCTGACCTTTCCACCAGTAAATCACCGGTTTTCCATCTGTTAAAGAGCAAAAAATTTTCCGATAAGCGGTGAGGGCATCTTTTGGTTCATTTAAGTCAAGGGATTTGGTTTGAGCAAAAATGGATTGTTTCCCGAAGTAATTAATGCCACACACCAGCAGTAAAACCATTAAATATTGAGCCCAATTTTTCATCTGACTTCACGGGAGTAGGTAAACCGCGTCTCTCTTGGTGCGCGTTCGGTGTGGGCGTTGGAACCTCGCGCCGGGGTCGCACCGCTTTTTAAAGCGCGGAGGAACTAGGAAACGTTCGCGGAGCATCGATCTAAGGGTCGGTTAACGCTACAGGTCGGTCAACCCTTGCCCGTTCGAGGTACTACTATGGGTTCCCTCAGAGCGCGTTTTCTAGTGAGGAAAACGTCAGGCTCCACTTGTTTTAAAATTGATCTGTTTTTGCTGCCTCAGCTTTTTAAGCTATGTAGTCCAGCAAATTCTTCTCTATTCTACTACAGTAGAGAGGCGCGAAAGTTCCAAAAAATTAGAATTAATTCCTGTCTCGCGTTCAACGACCGGTCTCCTATCGGGTGAGACTTGGGCTTGGTGCGGGTTGAATGCTAAAACTGTGAATCGACCTGCCAAGGAAATGTGCTTTGCGCGATCGCCCCTTTTTGATCAGAGGATAAACGCGATCGCTACCCGCTGATTGAGAGCGCGAGCGATTTTTTGCAACATAGAAAGGGAATGTCCCTCATAATCAGCATCTTCGAGTCGTGCAATCACAGGCTGCTTTGTACCCACAAGTTCTGCAAGCTGTTTCTGGGTTAACCCCGCTTTTGTTCTGGCTTCATAAATCAACTGTGCCACCTCTGCATTTATAGAGGCTTCTGCTACCATTGCCTCCATCTCGGGGTCGGTACGAATTTTCTTGTTAAGAATTTTAATCGCATCAGAAGTCTTAGTCATTTTCTTCCTCCTCTACATAGGTATGAACATGTGCGTTTTCTTAAAATAAACCCTTTCTCAAGAGTGCCCGTTCAATATCAATTTACTCAATCACTATAGGTAGGATTGTTGGTAATCATTCAGCTAATGGGCTACGCGCACGCTACGCTAACAGCTATCAGCTTATGGGCTACACCGAACAGCTTATGGGCTAGCTCCCAGCGTCGAAGCCTGTGCCACGCACGCTACTTGAGGTGCCATTGGTCGTAGGCCAGGGTAAGGGAACAGCTTTTGAATAAAATAAGCTGACGGCTGACGGCTGACGGCTGAATGCTTACGATTGTTGTAGCTAATTGATCTGAACACTCAGCAATCACCACTATGAAAAGACGCTTTAGAGATCCAGTAATTTTAGGACTAATTTGGCTAGGGAGTGGATTTTGCGATCGCATTTGGTTTGCCCTAGATCACTCTGTCCCAGCTTGGGACCAGGCGGATTATTTGACTGGTTCCTTGAATTACTGGCAGGCGTTGCAGCATCCTCAGTGGTTCTCTGGGGAGTGGTGGAGCAGTTTTTGGGCAATTTCCTCAAAAGTGCCGCCATTGACTTATATTATTGCCGCAATGGTTCAGCAGCTGTTTGGAACAGGAGCAGAACTAGCTACGATAGCGCTAGTTTTATGTAGTGGAGTGTTAATTGCTTCAGTTTATGGATTAGGGCTGGTGTTATTTAACCGCCGGGTAGGGTTATGGGCTGCTGGTTTAGTCATGTTGTTACCAGGACTATATCGCTACCGTTTAGAATTTTTGCTGGATTATCCATTAACCACAGTAGTCAGTTTGTGTTTTTGGTCTCTGACAGTGTGGTGGAGTTTGGGAAGGGCAAAGACACCCTTATCCCGAACCACAGTAAGACAAGGATGGTTGTGGGGGTTGGGGTTTGGGGTTTGTTTAGGATTAGCGTTGCTAGTTAAGCAAACAGCCTTATTTTTTCTATTCGTGCCAATCGCTTGGGCTGGGATAAGGGTTCTGTGGCAGAGGCAATGGCAAAGGTTAGCTCAGTTAATCGGGGGTTTGCTGGTATCAGTTTTGCTATTTGGTCCATGGTACCGGATTAATTGGTTGTTGATATTAACCTCTGGGAAGCGAGCAACCATTGATTCCGCGATCGCAGAAGGAGACCCAGCCCTCAATACCCTTGACGCCTGGGTTTACTACTGGAAAATCTTACCTTACCTGATCTCTTGGCCGCTGTTGTTAATACCGATAGTAGGACTATTAATTTATGGGCTCAAGTATGGGCTCAAGCAATCCGCGATCGCAAAACCGAACAATCTCCCATCCCCCCATCCCCCCATCTGGTCACTAACCTGGCTAGGAGTCTTCATAGTGGGTGGTTATCTATTGTGTTCATTGAATATTAATAAAGATGCTCGCTATATCTTGCCATTAGTTCCAGTGCTATCACTGTTTCTGGCTTATGGCTTAACCTGCTGGACTAATCGTTGGGGTAAACCGATGCGTTGGAGCACGGTAGGGCTAGCAACTCTACTGATGATGTTGAATCTATTTCCATTAGGAGGTAGGGGATTGACTCAATTACTTAGTCCCCGTGTAGAACATTTTCCCTACTTAGGACAGCCATGGCCTCATCGAAAGGTAATTGCTGAAATCATCAAGACTCAACCTTACTTGCGCTCTAACTTAGGAGTATTACCCTCAACCCCAGACATTAACCAACACAACTTCAATTACTATGGTGCATTAGCCAATTTCCAAGTATACGGGCGTCAAGTGGGAACCCAAGCCAAACAAGTGAAACAGGATATGCGATCGCTTTCTTGGTTCCTAACTAAAACTGGTGCCCAAGGGTCAATCCCAGAATCCCAAGCAGCTATTGTTCAGGAAGTTGAGCAAGGGTCAGAGTTTGAGCTACACCAGACTTGGGACTTACCCGATGCTAGCCAACTGAAACTCTATCACAAGCAGCAGCCACCAATAGCCGTAAAACCATTATCGATAAAGCCTGTGGGTGAGCAATCATCCATCAAACCCACTAATTTCAATGGCAATGCTTCCCTGGCCAAAAGGCCACGCTACGCGAACAGCAATACTCTCAGCTCAAGCCCCAGAGTTAAATTAGACCAAGTCACCGTACCAGAAACATCTCCTGCTGGAGTACCTATACCAGTAACTTATCAGTGGACTGGTTCTTGGGAGCAATTACAATCTGGCATCGTTATCCTAACCTGGCAACCCGTAGAGTTGAAGGTTGGCCAGTTGAAGGTTGGCCAGTTGAAGGTTGACCAGTTGAAGGTTGACCAGTTGAAGGTTGGCCAGTTGAAGGTTGGCCAGTTGAAGGTTAACAAGTTGAAGGTTGGCCAGTTGTTGAAGGTTGACCCGTTGAAGGTTGACCCGTTGAAGGTTGTTCGCGAAGCGTGGCCTTTTGGCCAAGGTTCAACCGATACTAACCTGCAACCTACCCTTCGGGAACGCCAAAGGCGAACAACCGATACTAACCTTCAACCAAACAACCTTCAACCTTCAACCGATACTAACCTTCAACCAAACAACCTTCAACCTTCAACCGATACTAACCTTCAACCTTCAACCGATACTAACCTTCAACCTTCAACCGATACTAACCTTCAACCTTCAACCCACGGATGGTTACACGACCATGGTATTGGCATGGGAGAACTACACTCTTCCCAATTACCACCTGCCAATTCCCAATTTCAAGTCATTGAACGGATGGCGATGTTTCCCCCAGCAGATATCCCAGCTGGAAGCTACACCCTCAAAGCAACTTACCTGAATCGGCAAACTGGCGAAACCTATCCGATACAAGTACCAACGGTTACCTTGACCATCGATCCAGCAGCTACCCCCATAGCTGCACCAGAACTAGATTTAATCACCCAAATGCGGATATTATCCACTAATTTACCTAAAGGACTCAATGGCCTAGAACCGGTGTTTGAAGAAACTGCCCGCATTAACCAGTACGATCCGATTCAGGACTACTTAGAACAAGCAGATTTAGCATTAAGCTATCGGCTGGAATCAGAACCGAATAACCTAGACTGGGCCTATGCTCTGGCCTTGAGTAGGGTATTGCAGCAAGATGTAGAAGGTGCGATCGCAGCATTAAAGCGAGTCACCCAACTTGACCCCCAAAATCCCTATGCTCACGCTTATCTTGCCTTTGTTTATCTCTATGATTGGGATGGAAAAGATGGGGAAAATGCCCTGAAACCTGCCCTTAAAATCAATCCGACTATTCCCGAACTACAAGCCCTATCTGGTATAGCTGCCTTGATGCAAGGTAATGTGTTCAAAGCTTGGAGTGTTATTCAGGGATTAGAACTTTAAAGCGATGGCTTTTCGGCCACGCTACGGGAACGCTAATATTATTTCATTGTGAATAAATTGTGAATATATGTCTCAATAAGACTATTTTTTTTTAGTCTTCGTGTTCTTTGCGTCTTTGCGGTTACTCATACCAATTTACAATCACGCTTAATATTTCGAAATCAAAATTTATAGATTTATTTTTATAGTTTCAGTATTTTTATTGAGGTAATTTAATTCAATTGCCTCAAAAATTTAAGTAAAGTTTATTTTTTAAACTAGGTTAGTTGATGTTGAATAAACTAACCGGCAACTAAATTTTAATGTGTGAAAACAAACAATTTCATGAAAGCAAACTTCAAAAATAAACAACCTCTTGATTTACTCAAACTGACACAAAACCTATCAGTAGCCATTCTAGGGTCTGTTTTGAGTTTCGCCGCGATTGAAGTTGCTAACCCAGCACGCTCTGACGCTTTTGTAATTTTTAACCGGTCTGGTAGCACACTCGGAGGCGGCTCCCGATGGGATGCAGCTCCAAGGACTATCCAAGGACAAAATCGTTCCTTGGACGGCGGATTGCGATACTCACTACAGGGCGGTTCCTATCAAGCTTACCGAGATTTATTCACCTGGGATATTCTTCCTAGTGTCAACGAGTTTCAAAATGCCATTGAGGCTGCGTTCAACGCCTGGACTGTAGTTGACCCAGTTTCTGGCTTAGGTACCGATTTGTCATTTGTAGCAGATTTAGAGACACCAGTAGTAGGTACCGGTAGAGGAGGCGTTAACCGATATGGTGCCGAAATTGACCTGTTGGCATCGACAGATGCAACTTTCTGGAATCCTGGAAATACCTCACCCCAAGGTGAATCGTTTTTCTATTACATCAACGATACCGTAACTCTCACCTCTGGAACGGAAAATTACGCAGGCTCAAGCGCCATTATCGGAGCAGATATCACCTTCAACAATAATGCCGGAACAGTATATACCCTCGACTTTTTTAGGCGATTGTTGACCCACGAGATCGGTCATGCCATTGGATTAGGGGACATCGAAGGAGACATCAGTGCTAATAGATTTATCGACGACAACTATGATGGCAGTACTAGCGCCACAGCTCTAGCTACATTGAGCAACCCGATCGCCCAACTAATCGATCCCCTCAATCCAGCCGCTTCACCATTTTCATTATTTACCAAAAAAATTGGGTTTAAAGCCCCGTCCTTCGTTCGACGGCAATTCTAAGAGACAATGGGATTGAAAGTTGGCACCTTGTGTGCTACTATAAAAGTATAATCAATAAACTTTTGTAGTAGCTAGATACTATCTAAACATAAGTAGGCAACGTAAAAAATATGTAGAGCGTACATATTGCGTAATTGGGTCTAACGACTTAAATGTTTATGAAAGATTTAGATAAAAAAGTATCTAGTTAAATAGATTTTGAAAAGGTACGGTGGGGCACACCGGAACCCTGGTATTAAACCAAAACGCTTTGGGAGATCTGTCCTCTACTCTTCCTGGTTCCGGCTGGCCCACGCAAGTCGGGTCGTTGAACAAAGAATCCCCGCGTCTTTAGACCGGGGAGTGTCAAAGTTCCAGATCAGGATCCGGGTGTTGACACCCCAGGCGTAGATATTCTCATGGAATCCCGGGGACTAGGCATAGCTCCAGGCAACCCAGTCACCAACCTCAGCCCATTGGTTAATGATGACTACGCTGGTCGCCAGTTCTTGTATCCAGTGTTATCTGAGGTTAGCCCCTCTGAGGCTAGTGTTAATGAACCTACTGCTACATTAGGTTTACTAGCCCTTGGTATTATAGGAGCACGTTTGAGTACTCAAGGGAAAAAAGCAAGCAACAGAGAGTAGATACAGCTACCAGCTCAGCTATTTACACGAAATAGACAGACACAGACACAGGTAGTGGTGCTGAAGTCCTACCTTTTCCCAAAAAAATCTAGACTTCAAGTCTTTCTTTGGGATATAATCAGAAACTGGTGCTTTTAGGCAAAAACCATGAATGCTCAAGAAATCATTCGTTCCCTTGAAGCGGAACAACTAAAGGAAAACGTCCCTACCATCTATGTCGGTGACACCGTGCGGGTGGGGGTACGGATTAAAGAAGGTAATAAGGAACGGATTCAACCCTATGAAGGCACTGTGATTGCCATGCGCAATGGTGGCATTAATGAAACGATTACAGTACGCCGGATTTTCCAAGGGATTGGTGTGGAACGGGTTTTTCTACTCCATTCTCCAAAAATTGCTAATATTAAAGTAATCCGTCGAGGCAAGGTGCGTCGAGCCAAGCTATACTACTTACGCGATCGCGTTGGTAAAGCTACTCGCATCAAACAACGCTTTGACCGTAGTTTATAGCCTTTTTTTGGTTTAGCATCAGGTTGGTGTAAATGGCAAAATTAGGGTAAACTTAGAAAAGCGAGAGGCTAGCCACTGTTGACGATTTTATCCAAATATCTTGCAGTATCTACAAAAATATGTTAGACTTTGATTATGAATCTAGTGTCAAAGAAAACATTCTGGTTCCTTGAATTGAAGCCGAAAACCAAAGCAAACCATGATAGTGGTTGCGTTTTCTATTAAACACAGATTTATGCGCCTTGAGCGGAACAAAACCTATCTTGGCCTTGGGAGATA
>NZ_JAAHHU010001190.1:0-1581 GCF_010672095.1 Moorena sp. SIO3I6
TTGCCCTTTGGCTTTCGGTGAAGGGTAGATTGGTAGGTTGGAGGGTTGTTCGCCTTTGGCGTTCCCGTAGGGCAGGTTGGAGGTTGTTCGCCTTTGGCGTTCCCGTAGGGCAGGTTGGAGGTTGGAGAAAATCCTAAATTTATCATATCTGGATAAGCCAAAGGTGGGGCAAACCCCACCTTTTTTTTATATTTCATTTAAAATTAATATTAGTTTAATTTTTTTTATAAAATTCATAATACTTTCTTAAATAAACCAGGCAACTATAGTCAAATCAAAATGTTTTTTTACTATTTTTTTTAGAAAAGTCAATGACTGAGAATAAAGCTATTGTCATCGGTATTGATGGAGCGCAGTTATAAAAACTAGACGAAACTCCTACACCATATCTTGACAGTTTAAATATTATAGAGTCTTTCACAGGAGGGATTCAAGGAACAGAAACAGAACAACAAACCTTTAGTGGTCCAGGTTGGGGCAGTTTATTAACAGGTGTTTGGGCAAACAAGCACGGTATTGTTTCCAATGACGATACATTAAGAGCTAAGCCAGACTATCCTAGCATTTTTGAATACGTTCATAATGACGATCCCGATAACTATATTGCTTCTGTGGTTAACTGGGGTCTAATCAATGCTTATTTTGAGGAAGATGTTAATTCAATTGTTGATTTTGAATTGACCGCACCAGAACCCACTGATGATCAACTGGCTCAAGATAATATTATTGCGCAAACTGTAGCCGATTTAATCTTAAAACAAGGGCCAGATTATACCTTCGTTCATCTCGATAACGTTGATGTTGTGGCTCACAATTTTGGTTTTTCTACCGAATATTTAGAAGCAATTACTATGGCTGATGGTCATGTGGGTAAAATTCTTGATGCGGTAGAAGAAAGAGAAGCAGCATATCCCGATGAAGATTGGTTAGTGATTGTGACTACAGATCATGGTCGCGAACCATCAGAAGGCTTTGATCACGGTGGACAAACTGACTCGGAAAGAAGGACTTTTATTGCATCTAATAAAGAACTAGATGATTCTTCCGTTGCACCTGCAACTGATGTTGTACCCACTGTTCTTGATCATTTGGATATTGAAGGCGGTGAATTTGATGGAACATCTCTTCTTGAGTCTCAACCCGAGGGAGCATGTCACTTATGCAGAACATTTGTACTCAAGCTATAGCCCCGTAATGTGTTTTAGCTTGCTGTGATAGTATATAGTTCATCTGTTCTACAATTTTGACCTGCTCCCCTTTTGTACCAAGAGTTTTTGGAGAGCGAACGCGCCCCGCGTGACCAAAGGTCAATCGCATTTATGTAACAACAGTTTTCAGAAAGCGATCGCGTAGCGTGACATGCAGATCAATCGCACTACTTCAGGAAAGTCCCCATCCAGCAGAATCCCTGAGACTGGCACTCTCAGGACTTACGTAAAGACACCAGATAGGTCGTATAGTATGATCAGGCTAAATTCATAACTAAAGAAGGTTTTTGAAGTTCTTTAGTTAAATATGAAGATAAACTTTGGTGCTTAATTTTATAAACTGTACATTGATTCAAGTAAGCTAGTTTTTTCA
>NZ_JAAHHU010001191.1:0-1580 GCF_010672095.1 Moorena sp. SIO3I6
TCTTTCAGATGCCGGACAATGGGGTTAGACCAGTGGGTTACCTGAGCTGGTGGAAGTGGACTCCTGGGGCTGACTGGCGACATCCCTTTGGTCCGAAGAGCAACATTAAACGTAAAAAGAACTATCCTGTGGTTCATGTTGCCTATGAAGACGTTCAAGCCTATGCTAAGTGGGCAGGGAAGTCAGTACCCACAGAAGCCCAATGGGAATATGCTGCTCACGGTGGACTGGATGATGCTACCTACAGCTGGGGTGAGCAATACTCCGCCAAGAAGGCTAATACCTGGCAAGGATTCTTCCCCTTTTTCAACACTAAAGCTGATGGTCACACCGGCACTGCACCTGTAGGTTCCTTTGAACCCAATGGTTATGGTTTGTATGACATAACTGGTAATGTCTGGGAGTGGACTTCAGATTGGTATAGCATCGGTCACGATGGCAAAGCCCACAGTCTTAATCCTATAGGACCTAATCAAAATGAAAGCTTAGACCCCAGAGAACCGGGTGTTGCTAAACATGTAATTAAAGGCGGGTCTTACCTGTGTGCTCCTAATTATTGTAGTCGCTATCGTCCTGCTGCTCGGGAGTCTCAATCACCGGATACAGGAACGACTCACATTGGATTTCGGTTAGTCAAGCTTGATAACATATCCTAAATGTGAAAAAAATATATAGCATTTATTGCATCAAAGTCCCCCTTTTTCAGGGGGATTACTTTTTGCCTTATGGGAAAGACAATTGCTATAAACTGACATGTTTCTGAACAAAACGCTCATGTACGGCGGTTTGCATAACTATCAAGTACATAGTGATTGCCTCTTGCCTCTTGCCTCTTGCCTCTTGCCTCTTCCTTAAAACCAAAGAATTTGTACTTGACTGAATTGCAAACCGATTTATGCTTTATAAATCCTAGGCAATAGCTTTTTTTAACGAACCCTAAAACTCCCAAAAAAAAACTTTTTAAAACCCTTGACAATTAAAATTGTAATCATTACAATAATCAATATAAACCAAGTTGAACTTTATCACGATGTCAGAAACCTTTACTCGCAATTTCAAGAAACAACCAACTCAGCACACTCTGAAAGGTCCTCGTCAATCAGTAATTCATAGTATGCAGATGCTGTATGCCCTGGGCTATGCCGAGATTGCTGAGTGGACTCCTCTGGAACCGACTAATATTCCAGGTGAAGTAATGACGACTATGACCAAGTATTGGTTATTACCATAACACCTTAATTTTTGGGGGGGTTTCCCCCCTTCACCAAGGGTTTTTGGAAACTTCTGACATATGTGATTGCCATAGCCGTGGATAGTATTTCTACGGCTATTTTTTTTGTAAGTATATGCCCTACGCACACGCTGCGCGAACAGCAATCAGCGCTCAGCTTTAAGGGGTAAACAGTTTGCAATTGCTGTTAGGTACTTTCGTTCTTTGTTTTTAGGGAATAGGGAATCGGTAATCCTACACTCTCCCTTTGACTATAAATGTAAAAACCTACTGCCTCGGTGCGCTAATGCACGTCAACTTTTGCCTCTAGCATGCATGCCTAAAGCCCTTGCGCGTAGCGCTATATTGA
>NZ_JAAHHU010001192.1:0-1579 GCF_010672095.1 Moorena sp. SIO3I6
TGGATATATGAAAAGTTTTTTGATACTGAATTTTGCCACCCTAGCCCTCCAACTTTGAGGGAAGAGTCAATTTGCTTCTAAAAGTCCCCCAAAATTGGGGGATTTAGGGGGCTTGGATGTAGCAAATGGGACTTCTCAGACAACCTCTTAAGCCGGAAAATTTTTGTGGTGAGAAAGTGTTAGGTGTTAGGTGTTAGGTGTTAGGTTGCAGGTTTTGGGTATGAAAAATCTCAAACCTAAATCATAATACTTAACATCTTATTAAAAGTCCCCTAATATCTAATACCGTAAGCATTCAGCTATCAGCTATCAGCTTAAGCGCTACGCGCACGCTACGCGAACAGCTATTAGCTTAAGCGCTACGCGCACGCTAGGCGAACAGCTATTAGCTATCATTTATCAACTTATGGGCTACGGGCACGCTACTAGATCGGTGCTTTTAAATAAAATAAGCTGTTCGCGTAGCGTGAGCTTTTAGCTCACGGCTGACAGCTGACGGCTGAATGCTTACCTAATACCTAGCACCTTGTCCCAACTTCAAGACATTTGGTAGTGTTGTTACTATGTTGTTGGCATAACCGGACGAATGCTGACGATTTTTCCTCCCATACGAGTAATGCGCTGCATCTCTTCATTCATTTGGCTGTAGGGAACCTGAATAAAGATACTGCTACTCTTGGGTAAAGGGTAACTGTTTTTATTGTTTTCTTCCTTATGCCATAACCCTGTTACCTCATAGACAAAGGTACGACTTTCTGATGGTGAATTAGAACTGTCAAAAATTAAAGATTCACCCAGCATGTTTCCGATACCTCCTAATAGCTAACTCAGATTAGATCAACTCCTGAACTTCTATTTTTAGAGCAAATGTGATCTAAGCAAGTGTTATACTAGCGACTTTACCGCCCATTTTGTTAATTTGCTGGAGCGTATCCGATAGTTTCTCATAAGGAACCAGAAGCTCTTTGCTAATGCGGCGCACTTTGGGATATCTAGGCAAGTTCATTCCTGATACTTCCAACCGATAAATACGACCTTCTCTTGTTGGACTTCGGAAGGTTTTATTGGGTGTAACACCTTTTTCAGAGGCTCGGTACGCCCAACCTTCACTACCGCCGGAAGGACCAACCACTGCTGAAACACTATTAAGAGCAAGTTCACTAGCAAGGCGAGACGCTTTACCTTCAACTTGTGCGCGATCGCTATTGGCATAGCCTCGGTAAAGGCGGAACATGCGAGTAAAGCCCACAACCTTTTGTCCGGTTTGAGTTGAGAAGCCTCGATAATAAGGCACGATGAAGTCACCAAAGTTTTCATCGTATTCAGCAGAATCGATATAGGAATCAATATCTGCTTCAAAGCCCTTGTTTTGGTAGAGGTCAAGGTGGTAAATTACCTCAGACTCATCATAGGGAGCTCGACCTAGCAAGTGCTTCAAGTTTAACTCAATCACCCGAGTTTGGAAGCTGTTGTACAGAAATTTCGACTTGTATAGCTCCGACTTAGCTACAGCTCGCACAAACTCCCGCACCGTGAGAGAGCCATTGCAGAGCAGGGATTCTAAACCGGTGAGGCGCTC
>NZ_JAAHHU010001193.1:0-1579 GCF_010672095.1 Moorena sp. SIO3I6
TAGATATCATCAAGTCCACAGCCCCCCTCCTCAAAAAGCATGGTAAGCAAATTACTACTCGGATGTATGAAATCATGTTTCACAACCATCCAGAGGTAAAAGCACAGTTTGATATGTCAGCTCAAGCCAATGGTTCTCAACCAGCTAAGTTAGCGACAGCAGTCTATAGTTATGCTACCAAAATTGATAATATGGAGGCTTTAAAATCAATGGTTGAGGTGATTGCTCATCGTCATGTAAAAACCCATGTTAAACCAGAACAATATCCCATTGTGGGAGAGAGTTTACTACAAGCGATGAAGGATGTGTTGCATGAAGCGGCGACAGAGGAAGTGATAGCAGCTTGGACAGAAGCTTATCAGATATTAGCTGATATTTTTATTAACAGAGAACATCAAATTTATGAATCGTTATAGCAATCTGGGAGTAGGGAGTCGGGAACAGGGAACAGGGAACAGGGAACAGGGAACAGGGAATATGAGAACCGCTATATTGTTGTTTATATTGTTGTTAGTCTAAATTCCCAGCAGTCAAAACTTGATCAACGGTTAACATCAGCTCAGGAAATGTAGGTGATACCAACTGTTGATTTCCAGTCAACACTGTTTCCTGATATAACCCTTCCTCTAACACCAGCAGTGAAACCTTTTTCTTCGGGGGGTCAACAATCCAATATTCAATGATTCCCAAGGCAGCATACTCTGAACGTTTGTAACGATAATCTCGCTTAACAGAATCAGGACTCACCACCTCTACTGCTAATAATGGAGGAGTATCACATACTGCTGACTGATCTAGCAATGCCATTACCTGATCTTTGGTTACCACATAGACATCACTTAGCCGTGACTTGCGCCATCCTGTCCGAATTCCTGCTTCTTTAAAACACAGCCAAGGCAAACCCAAACGATTATTTTCTGCTTCCAATGCTTGTTCAATAAACTTAGCAATCAGCAGATGCCTAAAGGTTGGTGGATTCATGATTTCTAACCTCCCATCCACCAGTTCATAGCGGTTGTCGGTACCATCCTCATAGTTGAGGTATTCTTCAAAAGTGTATAATCCTTCTGTGGTTATAGTTGTCATGTTGAGCCATCCGGGAAAGTTTACCGTTGGTAATCTATAGCAAAGGGAACAGAAAGTAGGGAGTAGGGAGTAGGGAGTAGCGATGCAGTCTGCCAAAGGGGGTTTCCCCCACTCGCGCTTTGCATCAAGACGGGAGTAGGGAACAAAAATTATCACAATTCAATTAGGATCCCTATAGCAATCCTATCTGATTCGTGAAAGAAATGGGCTGCTTTAAGGCATTTGGCAGAAGGCACCCACCCCTAACCCCGACCAGGAGGGGAATGGCAGAAGGGACAGGAGTTGGAGCTAGTTTTTAATAAGTCCAGTGATTTTACAAGCGATGCAGAGGTGCGACCCGTGGCGAATTTAATTCGCCTACGGAAAGCGCACCGGGAGGGGTAATGATGTCAAAGTCCCCCAGAATTGGGGGATATACCGGTTTCTATCCTAATGAGGTACACAGGATTTTTTCCCTGTTCCCTGTTCCCTGTTCCCTGTTCCCTCTTCTCTG
>NZ_JAAHHU010001194.1:0-1578 GCF_010672095.1 Moorena sp. SIO3I6
TACTAGGAGTAGCTAACACTAGTTGAGAGACCTGAGCTGCTTGAGTCTTAAACTGGTTCGGATGGCAACCTGTAAGGGTCAATAGACAAGATAGCACCAGCGCAATGGCTAGAGGCAGGGGTCGTAAGACCTGTTGAAAAGGGAGGAGTGTGGGGAGAGGAGGAAGGGAAGAATTAGTTTTGGATAAGAGGATATCTTTAAATACATTTTTAATCATTGTCTTGATGCAGTCGCAAATGGTAACGGTATCGGTATTAAAATTTATATAGCAAAGGGAATAGGGAATAGGGAATAGGGAATAGGGAATAGGGAAATCCTAAATCAAAAGTTATCACAGATTTAGGATTTCTCTAGTAATTTCATGGCTATAACCATAACGTGATCATCAACAAACGGGATCAACAAACCGGATGCGCGAGTATCGATCTATTACGGTAAAGCACACCCGATATTCATAAAACAAATGCGAACGCATACATCAGGTTTGGATACTTAAAGCACAGATTTGCGATAGTATCCAAGGGAGTGTCATGGCCGAAACAGTAGAGTCAAGCAACCTAGACAATACCAAAAAATTGGGGTTTTGTGATGCCCCGATACCGAAAATAATCTATGTCAAAAACTCTGAAAATGGTAAGTACCTGTGGCACTTTTGGAATCACTCAGAAAACAAACCAGAAGCCATTTACCACCAAGCCATTCGATGTTTTGTGAGTGGGATTGAGATAGTGGCAAAAGAATTTCTTGAGAAAGAAGTGCTTAAACTCCGCATCCAAGTGCTAGCGGATAAACCGTATTCTATCCAGTCAGGGATTGATAGTATATTTTCTCGTTGCTTTTTGCTTAGTCTTGTTAAGTTATCCCCTGAGCAAGTAAAGGAACCGCTGACGATCGCTCTGAGGGGTAATGATACTTCAAAAGGTAATCCAGCTACCGTATTCTGTTCCCTCTATGATAGTAGAGACCGCTATATATCCTATGATTGGGATGCTTCTGTTAATATCTACTCGATTGCCAATGCCTGCCAGTCACTTTTAAGTGGTCAGCCAATTTCACCACCAGGACCAGAGTCAGAGCCACAAACAAAGCCACAGACCGGGGCACAACAATCGGAAGATTGGATCAAGTCCCACGAATCTTTTGAAATTCTAAAGCAGACGTCCAAAGAACTTCAACGGTTGCGGTGGTCAAAACAAGATGGAGTTAAATACCTACAACAGGTTTACGGGAAGATTTCCCGTCAGTTTCTGACACCTCAAGAATTGTTAGATTTCCTCAAGAGGCTACAAAGCTTTCCCACCCCTGACAATGAAAACATGGAAGAAACGGTTTTTTAGCAGAAAGATTTTAATTGGTATCCACAGCTACGATTCCGCAAAGCCGACGCGAGTCACGCGAACGCGCCCCGCGTGGCCTACGGCCTCAGCTTCCGCGCTTATGCGAACGCTTTCACTCACTGGGGGCGATTGACCTTGGCCAAAAGGCCACGCTACGCGAATGGTCACGCTCTAAGTACAGGACAAAAGTTTTAGAGAGTGCGAAAAGTCAGCTTGATTGTGGATAGAAGGATTTAAAACC
>NZ_JAAHHU010001195.1:0-1577 GCF_010672095.1 Moorena sp. SIO3I6
TAAGGAAATCAAATGCCTGTTTAGCTTCTTGAGGGGTGTAGGCTTTTGGTCCCCCTCCCACTGGAATCAACGCTAAATCAGGACGCCCGATCAGAATTTTCTGCTCAATATCTAGAGGGGCTGCTGCTCCTCCCAGGTGTAGGATATTGATACCATTTTGAGTCCATTTCCAAACCACGTTATTACCAAACCGACGTCCACCGACTCGGTCGTGAGGAATACTAATTCCCTCGAATTTTAGCCCATTTACTTGAAAAATACCCGGTTCAAATAGGAGCCGGGGACTCCCCGGTATACCTTCCGCTGCTCCTTCATCTAGTAGTAGGCTACTGATTAGGACTAAATCTGCCTCTACTTTTGGTGAGTTGTATCTAGCCGTACACCCAATGGTTTGGAATGGGTTGACTAAAACTCGCACACCACCCCCAGTAAATAAAAAGCAGGTATGACCAAGCCACTTTACTGTCAATACATTGCGTGATGGCTGTGCTTGGTAAGAACTGAGTCCAGAAGCTAAGCCGGTTGAAAGAGTTGTGAGTACACCCGCACTCACATAGCGCATCAACTGTCGCCGTTTCATGGTTTCTTGGAAACAAGTTTATTTTCAGGGAGATATAGAGAGAGTAGCAGATGCTGGCAGCGATTCTAAGAAGTTTTTTAGAAGTTGCTTACCAGAACAGGTCAAAATACTCTCTGGATGAAATTGGACGCCTTCTATGTGTGTATAGTTCCGATGTCTAACTCCCATAATTGTGCCATCATCCACCCAAGCCGTGATTTCCAAGACATCAGGACAGCAGCTACGGTCAATAACTAAACTATGGTATCGAGTCGCTGTGAAAGGATTGGGTAATCCCTGAAAAACCCCAACCCCAGTGTGATGAATCTCTGAGGTTTTGCCATGCATCAATACTGGTGCGGAAACAATTTTCCCGCCAAATACCTGGCCCAAGGCTTGATGACCCAAACAAACCCCTAAAATGGGTAGATTTGACCCCAAATTGCTGTATATAGCCCTTGATATCCCAGCATCTTCAGGACGTCCTGGGCCTGGAGAAATCACTACCCCATCTGGGTTGAGCTGGCGGATTTTCTGTATATCAATTTTATCATTGCGATAGACCTGAATCTCTGATGCCACAGGTAATTGGTGACCCAATTCTCCTAGGTACTGGACTAAGTTGTAGGTAAAGCTGTCGTAGTTGTCAATGACAAGAATCATTATCGGTTACTCCCGATTGACCATAGGTTGCAGGTTATAGATTATAGGTTAGCGCTTAATTGAACTCTGCCCTGGTTTTAAGCTCAGTATTCCAATTAGAATTGAGAATATTTCTTCTGTATCCCTAGGAATAGTCTGACTTTGAATAGTTTTAGCAATGTGCTTCCGTTTCCTATCAAGGGTTCCAAATTTCCAAATATCCCCTAGAGTCACAGCACCATAAAGAATTTCAATAGATTCGCTCTCTTCATACTTATCTAAAGCAATTAATTCTGCTGCTAACTGGTTGAAACCACCATCAATATCTTTCTTTTTGGCTTCTATAATAATCAGATTTTGACTACTTTTTAATAAG
>NZ_JAAHHU010001196.1:0-1575 GCF_010672095.1 Moorena sp. SIO3I6
TCAACGACCCGACTTGCTGAACCTGGCCGGAACCAAGAACAGTAGAGGTATTAAACTAAGCCGGAGAGTCGCCCCTCCGACTCGTCTTCAAAACCGTACGTGATAGTTTCCTATCATACGGCTCCTCATCATAGGAACCATTGTCATTGGTACCTCTAGAATGGATTGACATCTAACTCGGAGGAGTTGATTTTCTTTCCATGTTTGGCATCGTGGCAATGTAGGTGGAGTAACTCTAGATTTTTATCTGAGTTATTTCCGCCGAGTGAACGTGGTATTATGTGGTGCTTTTCCATTAAATCTCCATCCCTGAAGGTGAGACCACAGTGAGTACATACCCCTTTTTGCCTTTTCAAAAGTCTTCCCTTTTGACTGGTCATTTCAGGGTGTTTCTGCATTCTGGTACTCCAATAAATTAGGTTACCGTCGAATGGACTCCGGGTATCTTTGACCTTCACGTGTCTGACTATTTTGGTCTTGGCGTGTTTGGGGAGGTAGTTTTCCTCGTTGGTCATAAATACCCAGTTATCAATCTTCGGAGCTTCCCAGGGTTTCTTAGGTTTCTCAACCCTCGTCCCCCAGTATTTCTTGTTTACCCAGGTTTTTGATTTTCTTGGATGTCTCCTGTATCCCCATCTTTGAAGTTTGTTCCAGAGTAGGTTGTCTATGTCTTGGTAGGTTTCCTTACTACAGACTGAGCTGTAATAGTTGCACCATCCTCTTACGATAGGTTTTAGATGCTCGATTAGAGCTATCTGTGGAGCGGCTCTGTGCTTATCTATTTTTGATGAGAGCCGCTCATAATACTCTTTTACTTTTCTCTTAGATGGTTTGATGATGGTTTTAAACCCTTTCTTTGATTGGTGCTTTCCGACTGTGTATTGTCGAATATTGAAACCAAGGAAGTCAAATCCTTTAGTTGTATGTACCAATTTGGTTTTGTTGGGTTTAAGCTTTAGACCTATGTCATTTAGCCAATCTACGATGATTCTTTGACACTCTTCTACCACTTCTAGGTCTTTGTGTATGATGACAAAGTCATCTGCGTACCGAATCAAACTTAGTGCTGATTTATTCTTCTGTTTTATTCCAGGTAAACTTTCAGCATATTGTATTATTCGGTTTTCCATTCCGTGAAGGGCTATATTCGCTAAAAGTGGAGAAATTATTCCACCTTGAGGAGTACCCTCTTCTGTAGGAAGGAGTGTGTTCTTATCCATTACTCCTGCTTTTAACCATTGCCTGATTACTCGACTCATGGTTGGATAAGTATTTAATTTTCTTATTAGGGCATCGTGATTGATTTTATCAAAGCATTTTTCGATGTCGGCATCTAGTACCCATTTGGGCATTTTATTGATGCTGTTGAATATTGCTTCAATGGCATCATGACATGACCTACCTGGTCTGAACCCATATGAGTTGGGTTCAAATCTTGCCTCCCATTCCGGTTCAAGGGCTTGTTTGGCGAGAGCTTGAAGAGCGCGGTCGTATATGGTAGGTATTCCAAGTGGCCGTTTTTTATCCTGTCCGGGTTTGGGTATCCAAACCCTTCTGGTTGGTTGTGGCTTCTTG
>NZ_JAAHHU010001197.1:0-1571 GCF_010672095.1 Moorena sp. SIO3I6
ATTTGACATCACTCTGACCCAACGCCTTGATTGTGCCTGAGCTATAGCAGTCTGAGACAGGTAAGCGATCGCAGATAAGATTAACAGAAATTTACCCATAGAATTTACCAATAGTAGTATCAAACTATTAAGTATCGATTTAGTATCAACGGTGACAGCTCAGAAAGCTGCCACTGTGTTATAATAGATGATATTATCTAAAAGGATTGATTCAACTGTTTCCGAAACAACCAGGCAAGCCCTATCACTCCTAAGGAGGCAGAAGACACTGGTTCTGGTACAGACTTAGACTCATCGTTGTCTTGGGACTTCAGTAATGCTATTGTAGATTCCGCTAGGATCTGATGGCTAGCTGTGCTTGGGTGGATGCTATCCCAGAATACAAACTCGTCTGGATTAGCACAAGCAATAAACGTTGCTTCATCTAAGCACGTTCCCGTCACATTTGTGAAACCGAAGTTTCCAGGATTGGTCAAAACCTGATTAAATAAGTTATTGGCATCTAAGGATATCAGGTTAATGTCAGCTAAGGATTGGCTCAAAACGTTAACGGTGGAGTCCAACAGAGAGTTATGTTGGTCGGTCAAATCCGTGAAGCCAGTCGATAATAAACTACCTAGCCTCAGTGATCGAGGTATCTTTCCCAAATCTGGTAAGTTAAGCACTAGGAAATTGCGAGCACCAAAGTTATACAGGGAGTTCACTGCTGTCTGTATATTGCCCACGACCTGAGTAGGATTAGGAGGGTCTACACTCCGGTAATCATTGGCACCCGACCACAGAATATAGAGGGCGTTGGGGTCAGCGATCTGATCAGATACAATCAGGTCATTGGTAAACCCTGCGACTTGGGTGAGTAATCCTGGTAACAACGCCCCGAATTCACCAAGGCCAGCTAATCCAGCTTGAGAACCACCAAAAGCAAAGTTTACGCTTTGATTAGTCGTCGCACCATTGAAGAAAAAACTCACTCTAGGGCCATCGGGAGTGATAGTGATTGGAGAAAGTATCGGCGAATCCGGTAACACCACAGACAAGTCAGTAGATGGCTTTAGGTCTATTTCCAGAGAATCTGCTACAAAATCTACCCAGATCGGACCATTGCTAAAACGTCCCTGAAAGTAGGGTGGACTCTGGGGGGTGATGGGAATGGTGGGATCTACCTGATTGCCTGCCTTACTGCTATTGAAGGTATTGCCAGAATCCGATAGGCTATCCCCAAACACATAAAGATTAGTGAAATCTAAATCATATGCCCTAGCTTCAGAGGGCAACATTAAAGTTAATAGAGAAAATCCGAAGGCCGTAATTGCGTTTTTCATTTTTGATTGTCTGTGATTGTGGGCAGGTTTGAATCCAAAACTAAAAACCTACAGACATAGAGTACTGGTTTGGGTAACCCTCTTTATTAAGATATTGCAAAATTTTTGGGTTATAGTATAAATAAACAATAAAGTCTTACAATAAATTTAATCAGGCTATATATGGTATCATGTCCAGAAACATCGATAGTGTAAAGCGTGGGTAATTGATAATTGGTAATGGGGAATTGGTATGTTTGATTTGTACTA
>NZ_JAAHHU010001198.1:0-1570 GCF_010672095.1 Moorena sp. SIO3I6
TCCCTTCTTTAAACGGGTAATAAAATGAATCCCTCGGTCAATTAACTGCTGCCAAAAGTAAAAGTGATAAAAGCCTCGATCTAGTAACAGCAAAGTTTTAGCCCTTACTAAATTCAACAGATTCGACTCCAATTTGGTGTCAGAAGCTCTGGGATTTTCCTCAAACCAAATCTCAACCGGAAGCCGTGTCTTTACATCCACCACTACTCCCATCTTGCCGGCTAACTGTCCTTGGGGTATGTCTGCCAAGCTTTTTAGCTTCCGAAACAAGGCTTCTAAAGTGGAATTATCGGCAATCCAAATTCTCTCAAACTTAGATAGAGTAAACTGAACACTTTCTGGCAGAGGACGGCACTTTCTTGAGTCCCAAACCTTTCTTAATTCTGGCAGCAACTCCTTAAAAACTCTCTCAAATAATTGAGCCGGAAAGGTCAAAAATCTCTGAGAAATTGCTTGTTGACTCACCTGAGTGGGTGAACACCACAAAAAGCCTTCTCTTGTTAAGATTCGGTTAAGTTCTCTGACCCCAGCTACATCTCGCCACAGTAAAGTTAACACGGCAGCTACCATCAAGGGCAGGTTAAGAATCCGGTCTCTTAATCCCAGTTTACGATAGTATCCCTCTTGGGCTATGATGGCCGGTTTCACCAACGATTCTAGCTTAGCAGCTATTGCTGAGTCCTCTACTAGAGGACGTTGGGTCTTTTTCGCATGGTCTCGGTGGGTTTTTCGGTGGCCGCTCATCAGGATTCACCATGGCTCAATTACTTGTCTGTTCTGAGTTTCACACGACTCGAACCCTGAGGCAATCCCCCCTCTTGACAAAAGGCTTTTTCTCTTAACTTGTCACCAATGGGGGGCTAGGGGGGCAAAATTCAGTATCAAAAAACTTTTCAGATATCCTCTAAGCCAAGATTGATAGATAGGACTTTTGGCATAATTTAGTACATTAGTACTCGTTAACTTCAGTAAAAGGATTCGGTTAAAGGTAAAAAGAGGTTTTCCCTTTAACCTTTAACCGTTACCAAGGGCAATCTAGTCCTGCAGTTTCCCAATAGGATTATTCCTTCAAGGGTGTGTCAAATATCACCACATGGTTGAAATTGGGCAGCAAGCGGTTGAGAGCTTGCTGATACGCTTCCGCATCACTGCGCCGATTAAATCGCGCTACGGTTATCCGTTGCCTCTTGGGTAGGTGCCGAATGACACACCAAGGCTTCAATCGGTCTCGGTAAGTTTGTCGAGTTGATATCATATAGCTAAATACCCCATTTCTATGGGTTGTTTTAAGAAAGGCGATCGCCCAGTAGTTTTGCGGCCTCTTGGGTGATCGCCTAATATCCTATTTACGATAAAATATGTAGTTGCGTAGTTTGTCAAGTCCAAAATGGGATTAATTAGGTTACGAGTTCGAGAATTAGCGGCAGAGAAGGGTTGGACGTTGAAAGAACTTTCCGACCGTTCCGGAGTAACCTATAGCACTGTGGCTAGTTATGCCCGACGTGACGCCATGAGTATGACGGACTTTACAGCAATTCTGAAGCTAGCTCGCGCTTTTGATGTTATGGTA
>NZ_JAAHHU010001199.1:0-1570 GCF_010672095.1 Moorena sp. SIO3I6
GGTAGCAAGCTGTTTAGCAGTCATTCGTTAGTATATAGCAGTTTGTCTAACTCAACTCACAAAAAAATTGTCCGATGTTTGGAAGCCCCGTCTAGGCAAGAGCGGGGTGGGGACATTGATCAGGCTGTTTGCGATCGCTCTGGCACCAATGGCCAAAAATCCTTAGACTAGTTGTGCAACAGACGCAGGTTGACTCAAGTTGGTTGGACACTATGGCATCTAGCTATTTCATCTCATAATAGTAGAATACTGATTCATAGACCTGTTATACACCTAAGATTAAAACCAATTTCCAATTACTAGATAAGGTGCCCAATAGGCGGGGCGAGCATATTGTCCTCCTGCTTCCAGTAAAGCGATTTGAGCAGCACGAAGGGCTTGGGCTTTGTTTAAGTTTGATTGTCGCAAACCCTGGTAAAATTGGGCGGCAATTTGGGCAGTGGTTTGATCATTAATGAACCAAAGCGAGGCTAAGGCACTTCTGGCTCCTGCTTGAACAGCTACACCTGCTAAACCTAAGGCTGCTCGGTCATCACCAGTGGCAGTTCGACAGGCAGTGAGGGAGATTAACTCCACTGGCTCAGTAGTACTAGCTACGCTGCGAATTACCCGATCTAATTCATCAATGGTGAGTTGATCATTTTCCCCGGTGACTAGGAAAGTATCCTCCGGTTCAGTGCCGAATTCACCATGAGTAGCTATGTGAATAATCGGGTAAACCGTTGCACCTAATTCTTGTTGTAAGCGATCGCGGGTAAATTCCTCATCCAATAGCTGTTTGCTCTCTGGTATGGTCTGTGTCACTGCCTTAACTTCTGTGGATACATTGCTCAAGGCTTCAAATTCACGACCATCGACAATAGCTTCTTTGGTTAAGCCCAACACCAGTGCTCGCCAACTCTGAGGGGTTAATGCTTTAGGCTCAGTCAGGGTGAGGGTGGGAGTGGTTGCGATCGCATAGCGTTCAACTAAAAATTTTTCCCCGTCGTGGAGGGCTGCCATTGGCACAGTGCGTAGGATGCCATCATTGATGAAGACCAGGGTTTCTATTTGAGCTTGTTCTAATTGATTGGCAAAAGGACGAATTAACCCATTGTAAATTTTTTGTGCCTGTTGGTAATTGTAAGGTTCAAAAAAGCTTTCTAGTTCTCTACGAAATTGATTAATGTCTTTTCTTAGACTGTCGCGGTCACTATCAATCCATTCCAATTGCTTTTCACCATTCGGCAGACTTAAAATTACTGCAGTTCGGTCTTTGAGGATAATGGTGCTAATCACAGCTGTCCGAGTACTGACTAGGTCAACTCTGGCTGGATTCACTGCTGCTAACACACAGTCGTTACCAAAATAATCTTGTAATTCTGCTAGTTTGAGACCATCAATGGTTTTCAGGACAATGTTAATATTCTGAGTACGCACATCGGGTAAAGCTGATTTTAGTAAGGTTTGATCTCCCTCTAACCTCAATGCCACTAACTGTCGGTAAATTGGGTTAACGGTGTCAAGAAAATCAAATTGGACATCTCGACTGGCAGTTAGGATATCGCTACGGATTGTTTCGAGAGTAGCG
>NZ_JAAHHU010000012.1:0-69659 GCF_010672095.1 Moorena sp. SIO3I6
TAGTGGACAGAAGAGCAATTTTTGATATTTATTGTCAGAGCACAACCGGTGAACGCTTCATTGTGGAAATGCAAAAGGCAAAACAAACGTTCTTCAAAGACCGCAGTGTCTACTATGCCACTTTCCCGATCCAAGAACAGGCGCAACAGGGAAATTGGAATTATCAGCTAACGGCAGTCTACACCGTCGGTATTCTGGATTTTAGTTTTGATGACCATAAGCAGGATTCAGAACTGTTGCATGTGGTAGAACTAAAAAATCAGCGGTGTGAAGTGTTCTACGATAAGTTGAAATTCATCTATGTAGAACTACCGAAATTTACTAAATCTGTTGATCAACTAGAAACCCATTTTGATAAGTGGTTATTTTTATTCAGGCATCTCGCGAGCTGTAATGCTCCCCCTGAACCGTTGCAAGGGGATGTGTTTGCCCAGCTATTTGAAGTGGCCGAGATTGCCAATTTCTCCTCTGAAGAGCAAGCCCTGTACCAGGATAGTCTGAAGGTCTACCGGGATATGTACAGTGTTAATCAAACCTTGATTCAGGAAGGTAGACAAGAAGGTCTCGAACAAGGTAGACAAGAAGGTCTCCAACAGGGTCTCGAACAAGGTAGACAAGAAGGTCTCCAACAGGGTCTCGAACAAGGTAGACAAGAAGGTCAACAAGCAGGTGAACAAGCAGGTATACAAAAGGTTGTTAAACAGATGAAGGCCGCAGGGTTATCCCTGAAGGATATTGCTCAATATACTGGGTTGAGTATGGATGACATTGATCAGTTGTGAAACTCTTGCCTCTTGCCTATTCCCGATTCCCGATTCCCGATTCCCGATTCCCGATTCCCGATTCCCGATTCCCGATTCCCGATTCCCTATTCCTCGCATACCCATAACTTCTCCTTAGCTCCAGGATTCCTAACAAAGTAATCTTCCAGCAAGTCACAGCCCCGACCCAGCAGCTCACCTAAACTTTTAACCTTCCAAATTCTGGCAGTGTTGTCATCTGAAGCAGTGGCTAGCCTCTGTCCATCCGGGCTGAATGCTACAGTTGATAGCCAGGACTGATGTCCGGTGAGCACGGCTAATGGATTGCCCTGTAAGTCCCAAATTCTGGCAGTTTTGTCAAATGAAGTAGTGGCCAGCTTCTGTTCATCCGGGCTGAAGGCTACATCGATTACCGAGGAATTATGCCCGGTGAATACGGCTAATTGATTGCCCTGGTTGTCCCAAATTCTGGCAGTTTTGTCGAAGGAAGCAGTGGCCAGCCTCTTTCCATCCGGGCTGAATGCTACACTCCATACCGCGCCCTGATGCCCGGTGAGCACGGCTATTTTATTTCCCTTTGTGTCCCAAATTCTGGCAGTTTTGTCCCATGAAGTAGTGGCCAGCATCTTTCCATCCGGGCTGAATTCTAGATCGATTAACTCGTCCTGATGGCCTTCGAGTAGGGCTAATTGATTGCCCTGTAAGTTCCAAATTCTGGCAGTTTTGTCAAATGAAGCAGTGGCCAGCATCTCTCCATCCGGGCTGAATTCTAGACTTCTTACCACGCTCTGATGCCCCGTGAGTAGGGCTAATTGATTGCCCTGTAAGTTCCAAATTCTGGCAGTTTTGTCAAATGAAGCAGTGGCCAGCATCTTTCCATCCGGGCTGAAGGCTACACTTGATACCCAGTCCTGATGCCCTGTGAGCACGGCTATTTTATTTCCCTTTCTATCCCAAACTATGGCAGTGTTGTCCCATGAAGCAGTGGCCAGCTTCTCTCCATCTGAGCTGAATGCTAAACTTGATACCACACCCTGATGCCTTGTAAGCACTGCTATTTCTTCATTGCCCTGTAAGTCCCAAATCCTGACAGTATTTTTGGATGAAGCAGTGGCCAGCTTCTCTCCATCCCGGCTGAAGGCTATATCCGTTACCTTGTTCTGATGGCCTTTGAGCACGGCGATTTGATTGCCCTGGTTGTCCCAAATTCTGGCAGTTTTGTCCCATGAAGCAGTGGCCAGCTTCTCTCCATCCGGGCTGAAGGCTATATTCGTTACCTTATCCTGATGCCCTCTGAGCACGGCGATTTGATTGCCCTGGTTGTCCCAAATTCTGGCAGTGTAATCGTCTGAAGCAGTGGCAAGGGTCTGTCCATCTCGGCTGAATGCTACACTCGTTACCCAGAGTTTATGGCCTCTGAGCACTGCGATTTCATTGCCCTGGTTGTCCCAAATTCTGACAGTGCCTTCCCCTGAAGCAGTGGCCAGCTTCTCTCCATCCGGGCTGAAGGCTACATCCGTTACTAAGCCCTGATGGCCTTCGAGTACGTCTAATTGATTGCCCTGTAAGTTCCAAATTCTGGCAGTGCCGTCTTGTGAACCAGTGGCTAGCTTCTGTCCATCCCAGCTGAATGCTACACTCGTTACCGAGTCCCGATGGCCTTTAAGTACGGCTAATTGATTGCCCTTTTTGTCCCAAATTATGGCAGTTTTGTCAAATGAAGCAGTGGCCAGCCTCTGTCCATCCGGGCTGAAGGCTAAACTTTTTACCTTGTCCTGATGCCCTTTGAGAACTGCTATTATTTTATTGTCCTCTAAGTCCCAAATTATGGGAGTGTTGTCATCTGAAGCAGTGGCAAGGGTCTGTCCATCCCGGCTGAATGCCACATTCGTTACCTGATCCGGATGCCCTTTGAGTTTAGCCCGTTCTCGGAATTTACTAATACTCTGCTGGAGGGCATTTATAGGACTGATAGCAGGATATTCCTCCAGGGGGCGACCATCTGTTACTATGTTAGACAGCTCTTGCCCAGCCTCCATTGCCTCATAAAAAAGCGTTTCCCCTCTTGTACTGGTGCCGTAGTAAACATTATTATCCTGTAACTGTCGTAGAATACTACGCCCTTGCCATTCTAATCGTGTGACCAATTTCGCTTGCTGTATTTGTTGTCTAGCGTTGAGACCAGCCACTATCGCAACAACTAAAGACAAACCCAGTACAATTGCCCCTCTGCGTATGGTTCGGTTAGCTTTTGCTTGAGCCTTGGCTAATATTTCACTAGCCTCTTTCTGAGCAGCCGCCAAAGCCTTTTGCACTTCTCCCTTGTCTAAAACCTGACTAGCTCTTAAGAACTGGGAATCCAAATCGCTTAAGGCTTTTCCCCTAGACCATTGTTCCGCCTGCTCTAATGCTTCCCCCCGCAACAAAAAAGACTCATCCTTATACCCAGAATCAACCCAAGCGGTAAACGTCTCAGAGTAGGGGCGTAGTCTGGCCAATTCTGTCTTGACCCAATCGGAATTGAAAACCTCCCCATAAACCCGGTTATTAACCTCCAAACAACCATCACGCTCAACCACCAGCCCCGATAACCTTAATTCCGTCTGTTCTTCACTTCCATCAGCAGCTAGACAACCGTGATCCAACACTTGCTGATACAAACCCAAGAGCATCCCAGCCCGTTGCTCATTTCTGAGAATGCGATCGCGTATAGTCTTCAAATGCTCCTGTTCATCCTGGGCTTCCCAATTGTCAATGATCTGGCTACGCACTATCTGGTCTAGGGAAAGACTGCGTTGCTGAGTTGAAGTATGAATGGGCGTAGGTTTGTTTTTGGTCAAGCCCCCTAAATCCCCCAATTCTGGGGGACTTTTAGAGTTTTGTTCCCCCCAAGATTGGGGGGCTAGGGGGGCAAAATCATACCCAGAATCAGCAACGCCGGAAAGACTATTGCCCGATTCCCAAGTCTGGACTACCAAACGACACAACCGCTGGGTCAGAAACGGTTGTCCCCCCGTCCAGTTTACTATCTCACCTAACACCTGTTCAGGATTATCCACCTTACCTACCAAACCCGGAACCAAAGGCTGTTTGGCTTCCTCAAAGGTAAACCCAGTCAACTGAATATCCTGACCAATATTAAACGGGGTGCGTTGTTTATCCTGAATTAAATCTGCAGCAGTTGCCACCCCCAGCAAACAAAAGGTGAGACGATTGTAGGCTGGCTTTTCTGCTCGTTGATTGTAACAGGCTCTAATTAACGCAAAGAAATCATCTTTAAACTTAACTTTAATAATACTATCAATTTCATCCAGAAAAATAACAATATTTCCCGGAATACTGGTTAACACTATCTGCTCAATAAACTTACTTAAGCACAAGACCGGAGAGATTTGAGCACGCTCCTCTAACCAACTGTCTTCATCAAATTTTCCGAAAAGCTCGAAATCATCCATCAATAACATCATCAAACTTTCATACCACATCGACACCGTGATATCTTCTCTACCAATCACTGTCAGATCGATAGACGCGCAAGCAAATCCCTCTTCTTTTAAGCGTTTTATGGTTCTTACCCGCAAACTAGACTTACCCATTTGTCGGGAATTCAGCACATAACAAAACTCCCCAGCCATCAATGCTTGATAAAGCTCCTGATCCGCTTGTCTGGTCACATAAGTAGGTTCATCCTGAGGTAAACTACCTCCTACTTTGTAGAGTGTTGAGTATTGATTGGTCATGGTTGGAAAGGGAACAGGGAATAGGGAATAGGGAACAGGGAACAGGGAACAGGGAACAGTGTGGGGAGTGTGGGGCGGGGGCGCGGGGAGTGTGGGGAGATGGGGAGTGATGTCAAAGTCCCCCAGAATTGGGGGATTTAGGGGGCGGGGAAATCATGTCAAAGTCCCCCAGAATTGGGGGATTTAGGGGGCATTGCTTAAGTCCTGTTCCTGGTCTATTGATAATAATAATATTACCCGACTCCCGATTCCCGACTCCCGATTCCCGATTCCCGATTCCCGATTCCCGATTCCCGATTCCCTAAAATGCGATCGCTAAAATAGAGACGATACAAATTAGATATCAAACTACAATCATTGCCATAGCGTTGCAGCAGACCCATACTTTCCAACTTGCGAGTGATAGTAGCATCCAGGCGCACGGGTTTAGTTGTACTAACTAATAATTTAACAGCGTCCAGTAATTCCGGATGGTCTTGAATACTAGTTAACAGTTGACGGAGATGACTGCCATAAATTCCGGCTTCTGTGGGGGCATTAGCCAAAAGGGTATCCAGTGTCTTCTCTACTGCTTGGTGATTTTTGAGATAATCAAACGCTTGGGACAATAAATAAGGATGTCCCCCCACCATTGCCATCAGTTTCCTTACTGAATCCCCAGACAAATTCAAGCCATAAGCCTGAGCAAAGCTGGTAACCTGCTGCTCAGTAAACTCTAGTAAATCTATCTGTAATCCCACATTAAAGGGCGACTGTTCAGTAGGTAAGCTAACATAAACTTCCGTAGCATAAACCACAATCAACCGTAGTTTTTTCCAAATCTCTTTACTCTTAGCATCTTCATGCCAACTACGCAGCAACGTCAGAAACCCTTCAGCAATCTCTTGATGAGAAAAAACTTGCTCTACTTCATCCAAACACAAAACTACCGGACTATCTAAAGACTTTAATAAATACTGCTCTAAGTATCGTTTGCAGTTTACCTTGCTGGGTAAACGCTTTTTCCAATAACTGTCTAACTGATCCGACAATCCTAAGTTGTCAGACACTCGCACACAAAACGATTGTAAAAAGCTATCCAAATTAGTGAAAGGTAGCTCATTCATATTTAAATAAACCTGAGCATAACTCTGTTTTTCACCATGGGCGATAATCTGCTGAATCAGTAAGGTTTTGCCCATTCGTTTCGGTGCTTTAATCCGAATTAACGCTCCCGGTTTAACAATTTCCTGATAACAACGAGCCTCAACAGGTGGGCGCTCAATATATATCTCTTGAGTTGCTCTAGAGGATAACCCGCACTCGTTTAATACTTGATCAGCCACTAACTCTGGCTTATAGGTATTAACGATTTCCACTAACTCACAACGACAATTATAACCGTTAGCTTCAATATCAAAATCTTTATATAGATTAGAAATATGATGTCTTACCGAAGATTTATCATTGACGTTTAGCACCTCGTCTCTGATTGCTTCATCTGTATTCCCACCAACCACAGCCTCCAACACTTGTCGCCTTTTCCAGGGCATGGTCTTGAATTTTTCCTCGAAGGCTTTTTTACTAATCATAGGCGATCGCTTATTTTACCCTAGATATTCCTCTTGTTAGTTTAGAGTATTGTCGATGATTTCATCAAGATAGAGACAATAATTTTACGATTATTTTTTACTATTTAAAAAATAATCACAGAGATTTTATTGGAGTTTCACTAATGTGAAGAGGTGAAGAGCCGTGAACTAACGTAAAGTTTGTTCGTCAGCTATCAGCTATCGTAAGCATTCAGCTATCAGCTATCAGCTATCAGCTTATCAGCTATCAGCTATCAGCTATCAGCTATCAGCCAAAGGCTGACGGCTGACGGCTGACGGCTGACGGCTGACCACTGACCACTGACCACTGACTACTTACCATTTACCTCAGCAACTGATTCAAAACAACAACATCCTAACTCAGTAAACTAACCTCCACAAAACAAATTTCACTCATGGTCGCCAGGGGGTCAAAACCCTGGCAAATTACTATCCTAGTCTACGTAAAAATAGCGAATCAAAAAAGTCATAATCTCATCAGGCTTCCCCGTAGGTTCGGGAGTACTCCACTCGTTGGGATAGGCGTATTTAAGGCCATAAAGGGCAATAATTGTCTTCCAAACTTTTTCAGGAGAACCGATCAAGACGAGCTTGACTTTCTTAGGTTTGCGACCAGGGTTTTCTGGAGTGTTCTTGTCATCGGAGTTAGGTGGAATGTTCTTGGTCATGAATCGTGACTTCTTTAAATGGTTTATACTATTAATATATTTATAAATTAATATATTGTCAAGGAATTTAGAATTTTTTTTATTATTAAATATGGAGATGATGGTAAGATAAACTAGTTTTTATTTGTCTATTTTTTTGGTATAATTAATCTAATAATTAAGCTTAAGCGCTACGCGCACGCTACTATTGCCTATTGCCTATTGCCTGCTCCCTACTCCCTACTCCCTACTCCCTACTCCCTAAAATCGAAGACTTTATACTTAAACTAATTGAAAACTGCTGTAATGAAACAAACCCACTATCTAACCACAACCGTTCAACAAGGCAACCGCCTTGAGATTTCCCTTCCAAATTTACCGGTAGGAGAAACCATAGAAGTTATTTTAATCGTACCTGAAATCGCACAAAATCATTCAATGGAACGCCAAGCTTTTCAACAACTTACCCTAGAAGAACGTCGTCGCATTTTAGCCCAACAAGCAGAAGCCATGAAAGACTATTATCAAGAAAATCAAGAATGGAAAGATTGGATAAATTTTGATAACGAGTAAATCTATATTTTTTAATTCGGTTAGTATAGATTACTGGGTTTTAGGGAACAGGGAACAGGGAATAGGGAATAGGGAATAGAAAAAAAAATCTGTGTATCTGATAGGTAAGCATTCAGTATTCAGCTTTTGAAGAATACCTGTTTTATTCAAAAGTTCCGTAGCTTCCCCATAGCGCATTAGCTGATATAGCAGTCGAAGCAAAACTTAATCGTAAGGTGGGCAGTAATAATACCAATTCCAAAGCTTACCATCGGGATGATACTTACTGCCCACCCTACATCTACTACTCTGTTTTTTTGATAAAATTAATCGTAAGGTGGGCAGTAATAATACCAATTCCAAAGCTTACCATCGGGATGATACTTACTGCCCACCCTACATCTTTTTCCCTATTCCCTATTCCCTACTCCCTACTCCCTACTCCCTACTCCCTATTCCCTTTGCTAAAGGTGGGCAGTAATAATACCAATTCCAAAGCTTACCATCGGGATGATACTTACTGCCCACCCTACATCTTTTTCCCTATTCCCTATTCCCTACTCCCTACTCCCTACTCCCTACTCCCTATTCCCTTTGCTAAAGGTGGGCAGTAATAATACCAATTCCAAAGCTTACCATCGGGATGATACTTACTGCCCACCCTACATCTTTTTCCCTGTTCCCTATTCCCTACTCCCTACTCCCTACTCCCTACTCCCTACTCCCTACTCCCTACTTCAAATAGCAATCCTCAGCTCGCTTTTAGTTGCAACTGGTGCATATGATCAAACAACTTCCAGCAATACTCCTCAGATATCCCACAGGTAACAGCACCCCGAAGTACCACATCGAAATACCAATCATTAGGAGCCATTTCCCGGTCTAACTTATTCACCACCACATAAGTCCGAACGCCCTGATACAACTTATTTTGACAGTGGACATTTACCATTTCCTGTCGGTAGAGACCGCGAGGCACACCTTCCCGCAGATCCAAAGCTTCACTCACCCGCCAAGGTAAATGATACAACACTCCTTCAACCCTTGAGCCAGGAGTTTTCACCACATCCAGCGTGCCACAATTACGACTTGGAGATTTGTTGTAAAAACCAATATGATAATCCTTAAGGGTAGCAGTACCAATCACAAAATTATGGGTATCTTCCCCAAGCGATCGCTTTAAATCTACTGGACACATACAAGAGCCATAAGCAAAATAGTAAAAGCCTGACTCTGTGTGAAGTTGGTGTTTTCTGTGAGTGTTTAGCTGGGCAGCTGACATACGCAATCCTAATTCCTAACTTATATCTGAATCTTGGCAAATAAAACCTTATTCTATCGAACAGTCGAGTAGTGGGGAGTGTCAAAAAAAACATTTCAGCAAAAAGAAATCCCACCGTTTCAAGCAGTGGGACAATTATTGAAAGGCAAACTATGGAGAGGTTTACCCTTTAGATATTAGATATAGCGTTTCTAGGAATTATGAGGTACACTTATCAAGTTCAAAGTCCCCCTTGATAAGGGAAACGGGGGATCTCTTTGTACCTCACCAAATTGCAAACCGCTATATTGATTCCATAACAATTTGAGATCAGACCCCTGCTCGAGAACCTATCGATAACTCAGGATCATTACTCAACTTACCGTTTTGCATGGCTGAATACAGTCGGTTCAGTGCATTCACATAGGCCTGTGCTGAAGCCACAATAATATCCGTATTCGCCGCATAACCCGAATAGACCCGTTCATTGTGCCGCAAACGAATAGTCACTTCCCCAAGAGCATCAATTCCTCCCGTTACCGATTGCACCGAAAACTCAATCAGTTTATTAGGCAATTTCACCACCCGATTCACCACCCGATTAATGGCCTTGTACACCGCATCCACCGGACCAGTACCAATAGCAGCATCACTAAGTTCTTTACCTGTAGGTGTTCGCAGCGTAATCGTAGCCGTAGGACTACCATGATCCCCACAGGAAACCTGCACCAACTCTAAATGGAACACTTCCGGTGCCTGGTAAACTTCATCATTAACAATAGCTTCTAAATCCCAATCCGTAATCTCCTTCTTCTTATCCGCCACCTCTTTAAACCGAACAAACGCCTTATTCAAGTCATTGTCCGACAAATCATAGCCCAACTCCTTGAGGCGAGAACGGAAAGCATTGCGACCGGATAGTTTACCCAGTACAATCTGATTTTCCTTTAACCCAATCGACTCCGCATCCATAATTTCATAGGTCAGCTTGTGCTTAAGGACCCCATCCTGGTGAATACCAGACTCATGAGCAAAAGCATTCGAGCCCACGATCGCCTTATTCGGTTGTACCAACATCCCCGTAAGACTCGAAACCAGGCGGGATGTCTTGTAAATCTGACGAGTATCAATAATGCTTAGGGGTTCCTTCGACTCTGGGGGGCGTCCGAAGAAAGGATTAAAATACTGACGGCGGACATGTAATGCCATTACCAACTCTTCCAAAGCCGCATTACCAGCCCGTTCTCCAATACCATTAATCGTGCATTCCAATTGCCTGGCTCCATTTTTCACTGCTTCCAGGAAGTTAGCCACTGCCAGACCTAAATCATTATGACCATGGACAGAAATAATTGCCCGGTCAATATTGGGAACATTTTCCTTAATCCCACGAATCAAGCCACCAAATTCGCTTGGGGTAGTGTAACCTACAGTATCAGGAATATTAACCGTAGTCGCCCCCGCATCGATTACCCGTTCCAGGACTTCGTAGAGATACTCGGGATCGCTGCGCCCTGCATCCTCCGGGGAAAATTCCACATCATCCACAAAAGACTTCGCATAAGCCACCATTTCTGGCGCAATCTCTAACACTTCCTTTCTAGTCTTCTTCAGTTTGTACTCCAGATGAATATCCGAAGTGGCAATGAAAGTGTGAATACGGGCATTAGCTGCCGGTTTGAGGGCATTCGCCGCCGCCTTGATATCATCACGACTTGCCCGTGCTAGACCACAAATCGTTGGTCCAGATTCTATGCCCACGGCTTGAGCAATTTTTTGCACCGCCTCAAAATCCCCAGGACTAGCGTAGGGAAAGCCTGCTTCAATCACATCTACTCTCAATCGTGCCAGTTGGTGAGCAATAATCAGCTTCTCATCCACATTGAGGGTTGCTCCAGGAGATTGTTCCCCATCCCGGAGGGTAGTGTCAAAAATGATAATGCGTTCTGATTGAGGTTGCTGGTTCATAACTAACTCGATTGGTTGATAGTCAGTGATTTGAAGAGAACGGTCGTCAGTCAACTAGACCGACAGTTTGCTTTGTTTATAATTATAACTATGAATCAATTTTTTCAATTTGATCACGGACATCATTTAGATCAATATAACGGTCAGTGGCATTCCTCAGTTCCCTAGCAATCATCCCTTCTGTGGAAACCACCGTAATATGAGTATTTTTAGAACGCAGTAATTCAATTGCTCGTTCAAAATCTCCATCTCCACTAAACAAGATAACTTTGTCATACTGTTCCACAGTATTAAACATATCCACAACAATTTCTATGTCTAAATTAGCCTTTTGTGAATAGCGACCCGAGTTATCATCATAATATTCCTTTAAAATTTTAGTACGAACCGTGTATCCTAGACTAATTAGAGCATCTCGGAACCCCCGCTGGTCTTGAGGATCTTTGAGTCCGGTGTACCAAAATGCATTAACTAGAGTAATACCAGGCTCGTTTTTAAAGTAGTCTAAAACCCGCCTAGGATCAAAAAACCACCCATTCTTTTGTTGGGCGTAAAACATATTATTGCCGTCTACAAAAATAGACATACGTTTCAGTGGACAATGCATATTTACTTAAACCTAACAATTTTCTATATAATCTTTAATATAATTTTTTATTCTAGCAGTTTTTAGCTAGTAAATTAGTAATTACCTAAGACTTAACTAGTTAGTGGTAATTAGTGATTTGATTACTACTGATAGAGATGACTTATCTGTACTTACCTAGTGAAAGAGTAAGCAATAGGGGGATAATTTCAGGATTTTGAGGATAGGATGCCAAATTTACCCTCCTCTGTCTTGGTGCGCGTTATAGCAGAAGTCAGAAGTCAGAAGTCAGAAGTCAGAAGTCAGAAGTCAGAAGTCAAACTCTTGCGCTTACTTAGGTTTGAGACTTTTGTCATGTCCGCGCCTGCCCTGGCGACTGCTATACCATGGCGAGGTTCAGGCAGCGCCTTGTCGCACCGCTTCAGTTAAGTCCTAGGGAGAAGGGTAGCAACTCAGATCGAAACAATTAGGAGTATCAAAGTAGTGGTAGTTTAACGGGACTGGCAAGCTTTTGGGCAAGCAACACACCTAAGCTATTGCTTGCTTTGGGTAGTGCCACAGTTTCTCAAAGCAAGCAAAGTCAACGGGTTGGGAAAATTATAGATAAGAGCACCAGTCACTCCAACTCCCAGCATAAAGCTTGCCAGTATTAATTCCTGCCAATGCCAGGGAGAAGAGATTTACACAAGCGGTTACACCAGAACCACAATAAACCTGAATTTCTTGTTTGTTCTCCAGCTCAGTCCAGCGCTCTTGTTGCGATGCTAATGGTTGCAAATAACCATTGGTGTCCGTGACACCATGCCAAGGGTAGTTGATGGCACCAGGAATGTGACCGGCAACAGGGTCAATCGGTTCTCGTTTACCTAAATAGCGATCGCTTTCCCTAGAATCTACCAAAGCCACCTCTGGCAAATCTTTACGTACTTTCACAGTATTAATATCCACTACCAAATCAGAGCGCAACTGCTCTACAAATATGCCTGGTTTTGTGGTAGGCTCTTGATCAGATACTGGATACCCTTGGGAATGCCATCCTGTCCAACCCCCATCCAGCAACGCCACTTGGTCGTGTCCCAAGTAGCGCAGCAGCCACCACAAGCGGGCTGCAAAAGCAGAACGGGAATCATCATAGGCAATCACTAGGGTTTTTCGGAAATTAACACCAATCGCTGCTAATTTCTGGGCTAACTTCCCAGGTTCAGGCAAAGGATGACGCCCACCATGACGCTCTACTGGTCTCGAAAGGTCTTTATTCAAATCGAGATAGTGAGCGCCAGGGATATGGCTAACTTTATACTGTTCATAGCCCAGGTTTGGATCAGATAGAGCAAAACGGCAATCGACAATTACGATGTGGGGATCATCAAGATGATCACTCAGATACTGACCAGAAACTATAAAAGCTTGTTCCGTCATGTGACATCACGGATTATAAATTTTAGTATTGATTTAGAACGAATAAGCTTTAGCGATATCAAGTGAGTCCAAGGATTTACGCTCCTAGGACTCTCTTCAAACAAAACAAATTAACGTTTGCTTGTTTGGTTGAGATATAAGTTGGTAGTGCTTCCTTTAGAGGGATGAAAACCCCCAGCCATCCGCTGTCAGATTTTCATCCCTGTTTATCCCGCTGTTTGCGGCGGCGATCGCGCCACTCAGCAGCAGTTAGATAAATGATTCCTCCGCTGACCACCACTAATAATCCAGCGGCAGCAAAGAACAACATAGTGATTACGGGATTTTCCACGATACTGTTAAAACCCGTTACGACCCCAGACAACCATTGAGATTGACCAAGTGAACAAAACCAGTACAGAAACCCAGCCTAGTGTCAGAATATCCATAGCAATATATAAAAAAATTACTCAATAACTCCAAATCTTATAATAGTTCAATTTGACACAGCCACCTCCTACAGAAGTGGAATTCATTTGGGAATTATCTAGTTATGGGGTTAACCCCCCGGTCTTTCAGCAAAGCTGATCATCCAGAGTCTGGCTAGGTTTCAGGTCAAGAGTATTTTACCTGGACAGGGGGATAGTGTGACACTTACTAAACTGTCCACAGATTCCTTCAAGAAAACTTGTGATGATCACCTGATCCTGAGATTCGACCTTATGGCAATGTTTGTCACAATTTTGTATTATGTTGTAATATATAAAAAAAATAAATAATTATTGTTATGCCTTACGAAAAACTAGACATCTCCACCCCAAAACCGGTGCTGTCTTGGGCGAATCACTCCCTAGCTGCTCAGGAAACCCAAATGGCGAAAAATGTTGCGTCTCTGCCATTTGTGTTTAAGCACGTCGCATTAATGCCAGACGTTCACCTAGGTAAAGGCTCATTAGTTGGCTCTGTAATTGCCACCAAAGATGCCATCCTGCCAGCAGCTGTCGGGGTAGATATTGGTTGTTTTACAGGTGATACCCTCGTTCCCTTGGCTGATGGCAAATCCTACTCACTCCAAGCACTAGCCAGCAGTCAGCGAGAAATTATTGTCTACTCCTGCACACAAACCGGAAAAATCGTCCCGGCTAAGGCTACAGCCAAATTAACCCGCCGTAACCAACTACTCTTAAAGGTCGTTCTCGACAACTCAGAAGAAATTAAATGTACTCCCGATCATCGATTCATGCTCAGGGATGGTAGTTACCGGGAAGCCCGTGACCTCAAACCAGGGACATCCTTGATGCCTTTCTACTCCCAAATCGATAAAGATGGTTACACCTTAATCCAGCAACCCTATTCTGGAAGATGGCAAAAGGCAGATGAGATTATCTCTGCCACTGATATCCCTACCACTGATATCCCTGCCACTGAATGGTTAGAATCTCAATTGTCAGGAAGAGTACCATCTTTTCCAGGTCATAGAACAGTCATTGACCACCATATTGATCACCATATTGATCACCATAACCTTGCTCCTGCCGAGCATCCAAGCTCAAATCTGGTAGGGGGGGCAAATCACAAAGTCGTCAAGATCTTACCACTTCAGGAAAGACAAGATGTCTACTGCCTAACTGTGCCAGAGTATCACAACTTTGCCCTGACCGCTGGTGTGTTTGTTCACAACTGTGGCATGTCTGCCATCAAAACCCCTTTTGTGGCAGAGCAATTGGAGGGCAAGCTCAAGAAGATTCGCTTGGAGATTGAAGCAGCTATTCCCGTTGGCTTTAATGAAAACAAAGATATCGAAAAACCAGTAGTAAACTGGCAAGGCTGGCGTGACTTTAAGGAGCTTCATCCAGGTGTGCAACGGCTAGATGGAAAATCCATGAAACAGCTGGGTTCCCTTGGTGGTGGCAATCATTTCATTGAATTGTGTCTTGATACCGAAAACCAAGTGTGGCTGATGCTACACTCCGGTTCACGGCATATTGGTAATCAGCTAGGTGACATACTCCCACACTGACAAGCGCGGTTCAGTGTGGGCTTCTTACCAACTCCAGCTATTGCTTAGGATACTCGGTAAGCTTTATTAACGATACGGGATGCCCCTCCGCACCGGAACAATACAAAAAGTTCTATTTTTAAACACGCAGGTGGCGGTTAGCTCTTAATTTGTTTTCCCTGCTATTTTTATTATAACGTTTTTCAGGCTGTTTATCAGAGTTCCTGTCCGCGATTCATCCCGGAGATGAAACCTGTTTATTAGGGCAGCCTTAATCATAAAGTTTTAACCCTTTTACGCATAGCCGACCAACCATAAAGGCTGCCCTATTCTTGCGGTAACTTCGTTCCCACACTCATGCTGCGCATTGAGGTGTGGGGCATGTCTAGCGGAGGAAGCTAAAGAATTAGCAAAGCTGGCACATACTCACCTTCCTGACCGAGATTTAGCATACTTTGTCGCAGGAACCCCTGAATTTGCTGCCTACTGGCGGGATTTGCAATGGGCGCAAAACTATGCCCGTTACAATCGCGATATCATGATGGCTCGCTTCAAGCGAATTGTAGAGAAACATCTGGCTGGTGGTAAGTCGTTCAAGCCCTTGTTATCAGTTAACTGCCATCACAACTATGCCGAGAAAGAAGTGCATTTCTCCGAAGAGGTTTATGTTACTCGAAAAGGAGCAGTGCGAGCTCGTACCGACGACTATGGTATCATCCCTGGTTCCATGGGGGCAAAGTCTTTCATTGTTAAGGGTAAAGGCAATCATGACAGCTACTGCAGCTGTGCTCATGGTGCTGGTCGTTTGATGTCTCGCAGCAAAGCAAAAAAGCAGTTCACCGTTGATGATTTAGTTGAGCAAACTAAAGGTGTTGAGTGCCGTAAGGATAAGGACGTTATCGATGAAATCCCAGGTGCTTATAAGCCAATTGATCAAGTGATGGCTAATCAGTCAGATCTAGTTGAGGTAGTGGCAACTCTGAAGCAGGTTGTTTGTGTTAAGGGTTGAAAACTCTCAAAACTGAATCGAATCATTAACTGTTAACCATTACGTAAAAAGCAACAGAAGCATAAACGTTTCTGTTGCATTTTTACTGTTGTCATCTCCCAAAAAAAACAAATATCTACAGACATCAGCCATTTTGGTAAACGTTTATGACTGAGATCTTGCACCATTGTCATTAATCTTAGGGTGGGCAGTGCCTACCAACGCGCTTTGCAAGCTTCATTATCTGTCTGGTGCACTGCCCACCCTACATGAAGCAAGCTTATTGAGAATGGTGCAAGATGTGAGTATTACTCGATTCAACACTTGTGTAGTCCGACACAATTAAAGATTACTGTTCACTTAGGATTTAGAGCGGGATTTTATAGTGAGAATTACCAAATCCCCCTCCCGGTCAACCCTTAAGTGAATCTGATAGTTTTTTTGTTCCGTGATTAATAAATTTTTATGGTTTTCACTAACTTCTTTCAAGCCATAGTTAATCCAATCTATACCATTTTCCCATTCCGGTGATACTACCCTAATGAATAATCCTAAAAGTAAAGCAGCTTGGCTTTCATGAGAGTATTTATAGGGAATTTTAGTGGCGATCGAGGCTTGAGTTATATTGTTAACATTTCCCAGGAGATTAATTAATACTGTGCCCCCCGTATTGTTGCCTATAAAATTAATTTGATTATGAATATTTTCTCCCTGGTTAAAGGTAAAACCAATGGCTTCAAAGCCAGGCTTAATATTGTCTATCCCTATCCCTATCCCTAGTCCAGTTTCTTCATAGTCAGTTATAATAGCTAGCATTAGTTTATTGAGCAGTGAAGCTTTATATACTAGTTGTTCAGAACTAGTTTTAGCAACACTTGATAATGAGTTTTTTGGTTCTGACGTGTCTTTGAACCAACTAATCAGTGATTCTATTGGATTTACAATAATTGTTGATGAATCCGTCAATCGAAAATTGTTGTTTTCGATAAACATGCTGATTACCCCTAAGATAATTACTAGAGAAGGTAACAGGCAAAAAGTAATAATGAACGATTGTCCATTGAACCAATTTTTAGAATACTGTTCTTTAGTCATTTCCTGCCAAGCTCAAAGTCGCCAAGGGTGGATATTTTATTAGTAATAGACATAGGTGTGAAAACGATTATGGAAGCGTTACCCCACTTAACCTTAAACCTAATTTCAACGCCTATGTCTAAGGTCGGAGAGACATAGTTATTCGGGTATATATCATCGGTAACTGATAATAGGTAATTGCCAATTTACAATTGAGGATCATACTATGGCTGCTATTAAACACCACTTGTATATCGCAATTACCTATTACCTATTACCTATTACCTATTACCTATTACCTATTACCCATGACCTATTAACAGACACTCATCTCTATCAACATGCATAGAAAATTAGTATTCTGGTTGAGATGTTCTTGGAGTCAATCGCGAAGTTTAATCACACATTGTGAAAATCTTGGGAAGGCTATCCTCAGTATTGTATAGTAAATATCCCCCAAAATGTTAAATTTTGGTGAAAAACACTTGGTGAAAAACACTTTTAGGTGCGCTTTTGGAAAGCGCACCTTAAGTGTCTTGCTATACAAAACGAATGGCAAGCACTCACCTTCGGTCTCACGGGACTTGTGAAAACTTAACGTTTCAAAAATTAAGGTAAAAACTTTAACGAGTAAAGTTTAAGTTAAAAGGAACTACTGACAGAACCTTCCTTTTCCCCTTACCTCAGCGATGCAGCTTCGGAACAGGGGAGGCAGCGCCGCCAAAGGGGGTTCCCCCCATGAGCGACTGCCGTGGTTTCCCCCACTCGCTATTGCATCAAGACAGGGAAAAGATGAGGGGTTACACCCTTCATATTAACAAATATAACAGATTCCCGTAAATCCCTCTCTTATTCTTTACTTGTCTTACGGATACGTTTCAGGAAAAGCCTAGCAAGTCGGGGTAGTTGATCAGAAAATTTTTTACCCTATTGACCCACTGATACCACGTTGCTTTCTTGCCATGGTACTTCCTGGGATTGATAGGGGAGATCGGGAGGATGGGAAAGATGGGAAAATGAGGAGAATGGGACAGGAGAATGGGCAACAGGAAGACTATTTCTTTTTTCGCTTTGCCAACAGTGGCAAGGCAGACAGTATACCTAGGAAACTCAGTGCTAGGAAAAATGGTAAGCGATCGCCTCCTTGCAAAGCTTCCCCTCCAGTTACTCCCAGCCAAGTATAGGCGAGGGTACCAGGAATAATCCCAAAGAAAGTGCCAAGGGTATACTCTACCGAGCCAATCGGGGTTAGACCAAACAGGAAATTCACTACATTAAAAGGAGAAATGGGGGCAAAGCGTACTGCTAAGACAAACATCAGGGGTGTCTGCATCACTGCTTGATTGAAGCTGACCAATGCTTTATGATGCCTGAACTTGTATTCAACCCAATCTCGCAATAGGTAACGCGCTACCCAAAATGCTCCCAATGCCCCCAAGGTTGCTCCGATAACAGACCAGAAGGTACCCCAAACTAAACCAAACACTGTACCACCAGCGATAGTCAGTACTGTGCCAGGAATTCCTAAAACCGTTGCCAGAGCATAAACCAGGATAAATAAACAGATTGCCCAATGGCCTAATTCTTGCAACTGTTGCACTAGGAACCTTTGGTTAAATAAGGCTCTGACAGGAGTCGAGTAACACAATAGGACCAAAATAAATAGCGCGATCGCTAACCAAAGGCTTCGTCTTTTCAGCAATATGTTCAATCTCATCAATCTTCTACCTTAATCACCTTAAATTGTCAGGACTTAGGGTCAGGACTTACGCAACACTGGACTTTCATTCGCCCTTATATTCGCCTTTATGGTGTAGGGTGCGTTAATAACGCACCCTACAAGCAGAGTTATTGCCTAAGTTTTGATTGTTTCCAAAGTAGGGGGGTGGTAGATAGCACCGCTAATACAACTAGTGCTGCGATCATTTGCCAGGGGGGACTACCGCTGATAGCTTCCAGACCACTGCGACCTAACCAAGCATAAGCAAAGGTAGCCGGGATAATTCCCACTGCGGTGGCTATCACATAGGTGGGTAGAGGAATTGGTGTTAAGCCGAACAAATAGTTAACCGCATTGAATGGAAAAATTGGCGCGAGGCGAATTGAGAGCACAAACCAAAAACCATTTTTCTCAATGCCCTCACTGAGTTGATCAAAACGAGAGTCCTGAAACTTATCCTTAACCCAATCACCAGCAACAAAGCGAGCAATCATAAACGCAGCCGTTGCTCCCAAAGTAGCACCAATCACAGTCCACAAAGTCCCGAGCATTAGTCCAAACAGAGCACCAGCCGAAAAGGTTAAAATCGCATCAGGAACAGCTAGTACTGTGGCAACAATATAAATTAAAATGTACCCCAGTGGTCCAAAAATACCCATTCTCTCCTGAAGCCATCTCAGATTTTCCAGCTTCAGCCAAGACCCAACCGGCGTAAATAGCAAAATTAAGGCAGCTGTCACTAGAACTATTGCCCCAATCCCTAACCTGAGTCCTAGCTTTCTCTTGGACTGGGGCAGATTTTGAGATGTCGAGGATGAAAGGTTCATGAGCTGGGGAAAAGGTAATGGGTAATTGGTGATTTTGAAATAGGGTGATTTTGAAATAGGATTAGTTTTGGGCTGACAAACTAATTAGGAATCGAATCCTATCACATACGATATCAATATTGACTATATTTATTGACACAGTATCGGTAGTGTTAACGTCCCAAGAGCAAATTTTTATAGATTGTCAATGGGCATTTTAAACTACTCATTAAGTCCTAGATATTTCCAGTATACATGAATCTATTAAATCCTAGCTTAATGAGTTTTTACTGAGAATAGCCTTAATCAATAACGAGCTAGTTTGGTCAATCAGCGAATCAGTGCAAATCATACAGATAGAAGTTAGGCAAAAGTGCAAAAGTTCCTGATAGCAAGTTGCTTGATGGTGATGTTACTTGCTGAGCACAAGCTCATCCCCCTCATCCCCCTCATATCAAGTCGGGTTGAATACCCATCATAAAAGTGTGGGGACCCGGAGATGGGGAGATGGGGAGATGGGGAAATGGGGAGATGGGGAGATGGGGAAATGGGGAGATGGGGAAATGGGGAGATGGGGAGATGGGCTAGGCATAGAACAAGTTAATATGCTATTGTTTTCGCCATCTACACAAGAGAATTTAGATTAATTTTAGAAATAGGGTACCCATATCACAAGTAGAACATGCTAGTATTATGTCCGTCTTTACGAGATGACTATAGACTAGTCAGCCTGGGAGGTCTACCACATGATCAAGTTTTAGTTTCAAGTTCAACTAGCACGGTAATTAATTGTTTACAAGTTGGGTTGACAAGTCTGGCCAAGCAGGAGTAACTGGGTTGTCTTGATGCTTGTCTTGATGCAAAGCGCGAGTGGGGGGAAGCCCTTCAGGTCGGCGCACCCGTCGCTATTCGAGATCTCGGCATCAGCTCCTGGCACGACCCTGGAAACTATGGGCAGAAGACCTTTGATTCTACAAGCCCATGGCTCTAATCAACCCAAACTGGGCAGTTGATTGGTTGCAGTTGATTCGCGATCGCTAAACAAACCAATAGCTAGTAATCCTTCGCAAAATTCAACATCTGTGTCTTGATGCAGTCGGTATTTCCGCCGTCTTTTACTAGCTAATACTTTTCGGTAAATTCCAGCGTTGATTGACCGAATAGTTTTCCTAAAAACGGATAATAAACGTTTCAAACTGGCTCGTAGGGTGCTGCGGAAACCGCCAATCGCTCTAAATCCTGTTTGCGGACACAATCCCCATTGCATACCCAGCACTATTGGGTAAATTAGCAACTTATAGTAAAATCATTTCACCAATCGACTTGCCATCGACTTGTCATCGACTTGCCATTTAACTAGGCAGAGGTCGATCTCTGCTGTTGCATTTTCGTCGAAACTATGGAAAACATTAAGAGTACATTCAACAATACAATCAACGTAATCAAAGAAAGGATCTTTGATACCGACTTCAAACTCGCCAACATCCCTCTTTCCACGATAGTTATTGTGGTGCTCATCCTCTTCCTCACCCAGATATTGCGAGGCTTGTTCACTGCCATAATCATTAACAGAATCGAGCGTCTCACTAGCGGTACAGAAACTACCCTAGACGATGAGTTCATTAAGATTCTTAGGGCACCATTAGGCTGGCTAATTTGGCTGGCTGGACTATGGCTAGTATATCTAGTTGTGGGCACCCATCTTACTCCTGCACAGAATGAGAAAATCCCCGAGATTCTGTTTGTGACCGCTCTGTTCATTGCCACCTATATCCTTTACCGTGCTGCTCCACTACTGGGGGAGCTTCTAGGCGGATTGGCGGCCAACACTGAAACTGAACTGGACGATTTGTTCGTGCCCTACTTCCCAAGGCTTTTTCAGATCGCAGCAGTGCTGATTGCGGCCATTAAAGCCAGTGAGATTTTGTTGGGGGCATCTGCTGGTGCACTGATCGGTCTACTCGGTGGTGCAGGTGTCGCCTTAGGTTTGTTATTCAAAGACATTATCTATGACTGGTGTTGTACGGTGATTATCTACGCTGATGGTCTCTATAAACCTGGTGACTGGGTAGGAGTGGACGGAGTCAATGGTTTTGTTCAGATCGTCAGTATTGGTCTCAGAAGTACAACACTTCGCCTTACTGAGTGGGGTTCTATCAAAAAAGTTCCCAATTCTAAAATGATTGCTGGCGTTGTGGAAAATTGGTCACAGAAGATTGGCGATAGATTTGAGTGGGGTATAAATTTAACTCTGAAAATTGATGGCATTTCAGCGGAGCAAACTCTCCGAATTTGTCAGGCTCTTGAAGAAAGAATTCCGACTATCGATGGCTTGCACAAGCAAAAAATGTTAGTTTTATTTTCCAAAATTGAAGAGAATGCTCGCGTGATTATAGTTAGGGTATTTGTGATTGATCCCAACCTCTACTATGCTGCCCAGCAAGACTTGAACATAGCCATATTAGAAATCCTGCAGAAAGAGGAGATTGATCACCTGCATATTGAGCTGGAAAAGCAACTTCAAGACTACAAACAGATGAAGGGAAATTTAGTTAGTGAGGTGGTATCTAAATCCTAGCAATGCTTTGAACAAGCGATGCAGCGCTCGCTCCCTTCGAAGCTGCATCGCTTTTAGGTGCGACCCGTGGCGAATTTAATTCGCCACGGGTCGCACCTCAAGAATTTGTACCTGACCGAATTGAAAACCGCTGTATGAGATGCACCCCAGATAGTAAACCTTTCAAACTGGCTCCTAGGGTGCTGCCCAAACGGGCAATTGGTGTCAATCATGTTTATTACATACCTAAGTAGTCGGACAAAAGTAAAATTAACTGTTGAAATAGGGAGCAGGGACTGAGGCCGTGGGCCACGCGGGGCGCGTTCGGAGCTGGGAGCAGACGGACTTTTGGCAACTTTACACAAGTTAATACAGCGATGCAGCAAGGGAACAGGGGGTTTCCCCCACTCGCGCTTTGCATCAAGAAGTGAGGTTTATTTTTGTCGAGGTACTTAGCATGATTCGCTAAATTCGCAACTTATAGTAAAATCATGCTACCAATAGACTTGCCATCGACTTGCCATTTAGCTAGGCACAGGTCGATCTATGTTACTGTATTTTGGTCCAAACGATGGAAAACCTTCAGGGTACATTCAACACTACAATCAACATAATCACAGAAAGGATCTTTGATTCCGACTTCAAACTCGCCAACATTCCTGTTTCCACGATAGTTATTGTGGTGCTCATCCTCCTCCTTACCCAGATATTGCGAGGCTTGTTCACTTCAATAATCATTCACAGAATCGAGCTGATAACTAGCCGTACAGAAACCACCCTAGACGATGAGTTCATTAGCATTCTTAAGCAACCATTAGGCTGGCTAATTTGGATCGCTGGACTATGGCTAGTCTATCTAGTTGTGGCAAGCCATCTTAGTCCTGAACAGAATCCGAAAATCCTCGAGATTCTCTCTGTGAGCGCTCTGTTCATTGTCACGTATATTCTTTACCGTGCTGCTCCACTATTGGGGGAGCTTCTAGCCGGATTGGCGGCAAACACTGAAACTGAACTCGACGATTTGATAGTCCCCTACTTCCCAAAGCTTTTTCAGATCGCAGCAATCCTGATTGCTGCCAGTAAAGCCAGTGAGATTTTGTTGGGGGCATCTGCTGGTGCACTGATCGGTCTACTGGGTGGCGCAGGTGTCGCCTTAGGTTTGTTATTAAAAGACATTATCTATGACTGGTTTTGTACAGTGGTTATCTATGCTGATGGTCTCTATAGACCCGGTGACTGGGTAAAATTGGACGGAATAAATGGTTTTGTTGAGATACTCAGTATTGGTCTGAGAAGTACAAAGGTTCGTCTTCTTACTGTTGGTGGTACCAAAAAAATTCCCAATTCTAAAATGATTGGTGGAGTTGTGGTCAATTATTGGTCACAGAATCCTGGCGATACGTTGGAGTTGGGAGCAATAAATTTAACTCTGAAAATAGATGGAATTTCAGCGGAGCAAACTACCAGACTTTGTCAGGCTATTAAAGCCAAAATTCCGACTATCGATGGATTGCACAAGCAGAAAATGAAAGTTGTATTGTCCAGCATTGAAGAGAATGCTCGTGTGATTCTAGTTAGGGTATTTGTGATTGATAGAAAACTCTATTTGGCCGCCATGAATGACTTGAACATAGCCATATTAGAAATCATCCAGAAAGAGGAGATTGATCACCTGCATGTTGATCTGAGAAAGGAACTCCAAGACTACAAACAGCTGAAGGAAAATTTAGTTAGTGAGGTTAAGGAAAATTTAGTTACTGAGGTGGCATATAAATCCTAGCAATCCTTTGAACAAGGGATGCAGCGCGGCTGCATCCCTATTCGAGCTCTGGGCATCTGTTCCTGGCAGGACCCTGGAAACTATGGGGACAGGACCTTTGATTCTACAAGCCCATGGCTCTAATCAACCGAACTGGGAAGTTGATTCGCGATCGCTAAACAAACCAATAGCTAGTAATCCTTCGCGGAATTCAACATCCATGTCTTGATGCAGTCGCGAAGGGTGCATCAAGACATGGCATTTTTAGTTTATTGAATCCCTTGCCTTGCTATTTAAGGGGTAATCGCTCATTTAAACTACTCATTTACTATAATCAGTCTAGGAGAGCCGATCACGTTTCAAACTGGCTCCTAGGGTGCTGCGCAAACGGGCAATTGCTCTAAATCATATTTATTGCATACCTAGCAGGATTCGGTAAATTCCCCACTTATAGCTGAAGTTCCCCCGTTCATTTGTACTACTAGACCAGTTAAAGCCTCTCCCCATAAGGGATAAGCATGATTGGTCCCAAAAATTGTGTACCCATGTTGGTTCTTGAAGTATGTCTGCAATTGGAATATAATCCAACTATAGGCACTGGTCGCATTTTTATTTGAGAACCAAATCGCTCAAACGCCCTTCAGCTCAACGTTGTGAGCATTCTCAATAAGACTGTACCCAGTAGCAATAAGTACCGGCAAGCCTAGGAACGCCACAGAGCTTGGGATTGAGGTTTCGAGTAGCTCAAACTTTGGGGGAACTTCAGTTATAGTAAAATCAATCCATCAACAGACTTGCCATCGACTTGCCATTTAGCTAGGCACAGGTTGATCTCTGCTGTTTTATTTTGGTTGAAACCATGGAAAACCTTAAGAGTACATTCAACAATAGAATCAACCTAATCAAAGAAAAGATCTTTGAGTCCGACTTCCAGCTCCCCAACATTCCTGTTACCACGATAGTTATTGTGGTGCTCATCCTCCTCTTCACCCATATATTGCGAGGCTTTTTCACTTCAATAATCATTCACAGACTCGAGGGTCTGACTAGCGGTACAGAAACCACCCTAGACGATGAGTTCATTAGGATTCTTAGGGCACCATTAGGCTGGCTAATTTGGATCGCTGGACTATGGCTAGTACATCTAGTTGTGGCCACCCATCTTACTCCTGAACAGAATCAGAAAATCCCCGAGATTATGTTTGTGAGCATTCTGTTCATTGCCACCTATATTCTTTACCGTGCTGCTCCACTACTGGGGGAGCTTCTAGCCGGATTAGCGGCAAACACTGAAACTGAACTCGACGATTTGTTCGTCCCCTACTTCCCAAAGCTTTTTCAGATCGCAGCAATCGTGATTGCTACCATTAAAGCCAGTGAAATTTTGTTGGGGTCATCTGCCGGTGCACTGATCGGTCTACTCGGTGGCGCAGGTGTCGCCATAGGTTTGTTATTCAAAGACATTGTCTATGACTGGTGTTGTACAGTGATTATCTACGCTGATGGTCTCTATAAACCCGGTGACGTGATAGTATTGGACGGAGTAAGTGGTAGGGTAAAGATACTCAATATTGGTCTGAGAAGTACAAGGCTTCTTATTACTGATTGGGGTTATATCAAAAAACTTCCCAATTCTCAAATGATTTCTGGAATTTTTGCAAATTGGTCAGATAAGACTGGCGAGACAGTTCAGTGGGGCATAAATTTAACTCTGAAAATTGATGGGATTTCGGCCAAGCAAACTAGGCGAATTTGTCAGGCTATTAAAGAAACAATTCCGACTATCGATGCCGTGAACAAGGATAAAATTAAAGTTGTATTTTCCCGCCTTGAACAGAATGCTCGGGTGATGAAAATTCGGGTATTTGTGATTGAGCCCAAGCTCTACTATGATGTCCAGAGCAACTTGAATCTAGCCATATTAGAAATCCTGGAAAACGAGGAGATTAATCAGCTCCATGTTTATATGAGAAAGGAACTTAACTGGTTGCCTGACACCAGTATGAATTAGGAACAATCGTAAGCTATCAGCTCTCAGCTATCAGCTCTCAGCTTAAGCGCTACGCGAACAGCTTTTGAATAAAATAAGCTGTTCGCGTAGCGTGGCCAACGGCCAACGGCTGACCACTGACGGCTGACCGCTGTTCGCGCAGCGTGCGCGTAGCGCATATGCTTACGGGAATTCGGAGCAGGGAAGAGCACAGCTTTATCCTCTCATTCCATTCACATAGGCAGCTGTCAAGGCTTGTTGAGGTGATTCAAAAATCTGCTCCACACAGCCGTATTCAATCAATCTCCCCACTGCTTCCTTAACCCAGAAGACGGCAGTATAGTCAGCAATTCGTCTAGCTTGAGCTAGGTTGTGGGTAACAATCACCAGGGTGTAGCGTCCCCTGAGCCTAGCTATCAAATCTTCGACCACACCGCTGGATATGGGATCGAGGGCACTACAGGGTTCATCTAACAGGAGTACTTCTGGTTGCAATACCAAGGCACGGGCAATGCACAGGCGCTGCTTTTGACCACCAGACAGAGCAAGAGCCGAGGTGTGGAGTCGGTCTTTTACTTCATCCCACAAACCAACATCCCGGAGTGCGGTTTCGATGAGCTCAGCAATGTTATCCCGGTTTTTAACACCATGTTCCCGCAACGGAAAGGCCAGATTCTTCCAGATTGAGAATGGGAAGGGACTCGGCTTTTGGAAAATCATTCCAACACGACGACGAAGTGCAATTAGCTCCATCGCACCACGCTTTGCGATCGCATCCATCCGAGGACTCAGCACATCCAGGGAACCCATGCGAATCCTACCGGTAACTTTAGCATTAGGAATCAAATCTGTCAAGCGATTTAGGCAACTTAAAAAACTAGTCTTTCCACAACCAGATGGTCCCACTAGTGCGGTAATCGAACCTTTATAAATTGGCAACGATACATCAGCAAAGGCCGGTTTTGTTCCATAATGTAAACATAGCCGCTCGGTCTGAATCAATGGGTCGTTTATAGACTGGCTTACCGGTAATCGCTGTTTTATTTCTAAAGGGTTAACCATTGTTTTTAGGAATTAAAAATTAGTTGCGTAGGGTGCGTTAGGGGGACTGGAGATTTTCCGCCTCGTAACCAGGGTTAGGTTGCTGCCCGTAACGCACCACTGGCTCAAACAGCTTTAATGAGATGCACCCAACCAATACTGAGTCATCCATGCTGCTGTACCATTAATCAGCAACAACAACACTAGCAACACTAAAGCTGAGGCATAAGCATTAGCATTTCCCCCTGTTACATTCATCGACAAATCAAAAATATGAATCGACAGCGATCGCCCAGAATCCAGCAAAGACTCTGGCATCCGATCCACATAACCACTAGTAAAGATCAGTGCTGCGGTCTCAGCGATCGCTCGCCCTATCCCTAACACTAATCCCACCACTAGTCCGGGTGCTGCCGCTGGTAACAGCAAATTCCAGAGAGTGGTAGTGCGGGATAAACCAAGGGCAGTGGCAGAAAGCCGATAATCATCACTAACGGCGCGAAACCCTTCCTCTGTTGATCGAATTAGGATTGGCAACACCATACAGGCTAATGTCAACCCCCCAGACAAAATTGAAAAGCCTAGCCCTAGGGTTTTGCAGAAAAAGGCATTGCCAAATAGTCCAAACACAATCGACGGTACTCCTGCTAGCACATCTAAGCTACGACGAACCAGACGCCCGAAAATACTCTTAGTATCTGTGAACTCAGCTAGCAGTATTGCTGTCCCTACTCCTATCGGAACCGAAACAGTCATACATACACCTAAAATTAGGACAGTGGAAACCAGAATTGGAGCAATCCCTCCTTCCCGTCCAGCATTCTTTGGTGCAGTAGTCAGGAATTCCCAGTTAATTTGTCCGACACCGTGCCAGACGATATCACTCAAAATCCAGAGGAATACAGCAGTTACGAACAGTGCGATCGCCCAAATCATCACCGTTGAAACTTGGAAGTTGTCGATTGCAGGTTGGAAGTTGTCGGTTGCAGGTTGGAAGTTGTCGGTTGTCGGTTGTGGCTTCGTTTTCATATCATGTCAGGATAATTACCCTTAATAAAAATTTCCCTATCTCCCTATCTCCCTATCTCCCTATCTCCCTATCTCCCCATCTCCCCACACCTCCCACCCTCCCCACCCTCTCCTTAATTATGGGTATTCAACCAGACTTGATATAAGTTCTTACTCATAGATTCCGCCCTTGCTGATGATTTCTGCAATTGCTACCAGTACCAAAATTATTGCCATCAGCAGCAAGCCACTGACAAAAAGTGCTGAGCGGTGATTGCCCATAGCGTAAGCCATTTCCAAGGCGATATTGGCAGTAAGAGTTCGCATCGGCTCAAATAGGCTTTTGGGAGTTTGCACCACATTGCCACACACCATCAGCACCGCCATGGTTTCTCCAATCGCCCGTCCTGTTCCTAAAATCAAGCCAGTAAACAGCCCCGACTTAGCAGCCGGAAACACAACACCTCTGACTGTTGCCCAGCGGGATAGTCCCAGGGCTGCTGCTCCCTGTAGGTATTCTGGGGGGACTTTCGCAAAGCTAGCGTCTGCGCTCAGAGCAATAGTTGGCAAAATCATCAGGGTCAGAATCGCAATTCCAGCTAGGAGACTGGCTCCCGGTGGCTGAAAGCGTCCAATTAGGGGAACTAGCTCCACCAAACCCCAGAAGCCGTAAACAACTGAGGGCATCCCTGCCAACAATTCAATTAGCCGTCGATAAAGTCCAGCAATCGGTGGAGGTGCGTAATACTGACAAAAGACTGCAGATAGAATTCCCAGGGGTGTAGCCACTACCATCGCCCCAGCGGTGACCAACAGGGTGCCCCAAAGCATCGGGGTGAAGTTGTACAGAGTCTCAGCAGGATGCCAGGATGGATCGGTAAAAAAGGGGAGTAATCCTACTTGTCCCAATACTGGCAAGGCTTCCGTGATTAGGAACACAACAATCAGCACCACGATAGCACCAGCCACCACAGCACAGCCTTTTAGGGTCGAGATTAGGATAGTATCACTCCGAGAGGGGGACAAAGTTTTGCTCTTTAACAATGTCTTGTACCTTTTGCGATCGCGAAAACTCAATAAATGCTTGATCTAACCCAACCGGAATAGTTTTGGTGACTAACGTCAGGGAACGAGATAGGGGAAATGTGCCGTTTTGAACATTTTCTGTGGTTGCCGCTATTCCAGCAACGGGCAGTAACTTAATCGGAACATCCTGTTTGCTGCTATATTCTGCTGTGCCAATAGAGACATAACCAATCCCATTAGGATTACCCGCTACTGTTTTAATCCCCTGCTCATTATCCCCAATCACCACATCTGCCTTAATCTCGCTATTTTTCAGCTGGAAGTACTTCAGAAATAACTCCAAGGTAGAGCGCCCCTCGGCTTTGTTGACTACTGTAATTGGTGCCCTCTTGCCTCCCACATCCTGCCAGTTATCAATTTTGCCCTGATAGATATCCACAATCTGTTGATTACTCAGGGATTGCACCGGATTAGTTTTATGGACGATAATCCCAATCCCATCACGAGCGATCGCAAACCCTTGCAGATCTTTCTCGCTCTGCTTGAGGTCACGAGACACCATCCCAATATCAGCGACTCCTTGGCGAGCATCTGCAATACCGCGAGACGAGCCTCCTGTCTGCACATCCACCCGTACACCAGGATTTTCTGATTCAAAACGCTTGCCAATTTCCGACGCCAGGGGGGCTACTGTACTAGAACCGGTTAAAACCAACTTACCCTGCAACTGATCTGTTGATTGGGTAGCTACTTCCGGAGATTGGGCACAGGATTGTAGCCAAAAGCAAGCTACTAAACCCATAGACATTGATGCTAGAGTTGTTAAATTTTTCATCAATCATCAGTCAGTCATCTTATCTATAAAATAATGAGAGTGCTCAGTTATAATTGCTCAGTTATAATTGCTGGATTGCTCAATAATTTCAAATCCGCCAGACTTGATATCACTGACAACTCAAAACTGAGCACTTACTCAGCACTTTGTTAATCAAAACATAGGCAACAACATCCCAAATCAATTGCTCTATTACCATTGGCTTGCCGAATGGTGAGCGAACACTGATAAAGCACCGCCTTACCATCTCGCGTCGCCCTAACAAATCCCTCATCCCGCAAAACTTTGAGATGATGGGATAGCAGGCTTTGCTCTATTCCCAACACAGCCTTGAGCTCCCCAACATGTTTTGGTCCTTCCATCAGGATTTCCATAACAGTTAGACGAGTGTTGTCCGCTAAAACTTTCAGCTTACGGACACAGAAGGCTTGAGATGATGGACGTTTTGAGTTCATAATTCAGCACTTGTCAGCAGTTGAATTATCATTGATATGAAAATTCATTCATATTATAATCAAAAAAAACTCTGATTAGATCAAATCAAAGCACCACCACAACTGGAACCAGACCCTGCTGTACAGCCATAACAATAGGAAGCGGTGCGAATTTCCTCAATGATGTCTAAACTTCCTGCTTCCAGAAGTTTACTAACTGTCAACCTTTCTCCAGTACCAGACGTTGCTGCTACATTTTCCATCTGATTAAAATCGCAATCGTAGACATTACCCAGATAGTCAATAGACAGTTCATTGCGACACATCAAATGCTCCACCGTACTGGCATTGAAACTGTTTTCTAGAAACACCATATAGGGAGCATATAGCTTGGTGCGTTGTAAATGAAACTTTGTTCTACCAACGGGGATATTTGTAATTGTAAATAGCTGGTTGAAGTCAATATCAAACTGTTCTTTTAGGAACACTTTATAATCCTTTTCCAACTTAACCTGATTAGGAGTCATAGAAAACTTTTCACTCAGTGGCAAGGAAGGATTGTAGACCAAATCAAGAATTAATTTGGGGTTTCTGCCATAGCCCAACCGATTCAGCCATTGAATCGCCCGAATCGAATCATCGTAAACCCCCTTGCCGCGCATTTTATCTACATTATCTTCCAGATAACAAGGCAAAGAAGCTACTACTCGTAATTGGTGCTTAGCGAAATAGTCAGGTATATCCTCATATCCCGGTTCAAAATAAATGGTCAAATTTGACCGAACAATTACCTCCTTTCCGGTTTGGTATGCTGCTTCAACTAATGGCTTAAAGCCATAGTTCATCTCTGGCGCACCACCAGTCAAGTCAACGGTCTTAATTTGAGGAAACTGATGAATCAGCGTAATAAGCTGGTCACAAATTTCTGGAGAAAGTTCTTCAGTTCGTTTAGGACCAGCTTCCACATGGCAGTGAGTACAAGCTAGATTACAACGCTTCCCCAGATTAATTTGTAAAACCGTGATTGGGTGTTTACTTAAGGGAGCTTGCAGTTTTTTCCGGAACGGTGTAACAGCTGAAACGTCTGTTTTAATCATAAGTTTTATTGACTTGTAATTGCTAGAAGTATTAATTTTGAAGGATGACTTCTGAAGTATTACTTCTAAAGTAGGATTTGTAATTTACTAATCTTTAATTAGACCATGGATTGGTTGATAAACAAATCCATGGTTTTTATTCTTCAGCCTACTCTACTTCAGATGCCAAAGATGAACAGCATTCATACTTCATACTTCATACTTCATACTTCATACTTCATACTTCACCTCTAACAACAACCACCACCAACATAGTGCCAACTTGAATCGGTGATTAAGATTTCTTCTGGATTCACCTTTCCTAATTTCGCGGCTGTTTTATCACAAACAGCGGCTGGCACACCACGGGAGAGGATGTGTCCCGCATTGTCATCAAAAAACTCTTCCGCGCCCATGTAAATTGCTGTCTTGCCAGTAAAAATGCATGGTCCATCTTCTGGGATCACAACTTTGAAAGAAACAGAATCCAGACTTTCCAGCAGCAGGGGTTCTTCTAGGTTGTAGTTTTGGCAATCCAGAAGCCGATAGGGACGCTTTGCTCGAATTTCTACTTGACCAAAACCTGACCTGACCAGGTGCTGAACATAGGATTGATAAGTGAGCGCACCAGACAGACACATAGCTCGTAGCCGCTCATCTTCCTGTAGATGGGGTGGAATCGGACGAGTTGCAATGGGGTCACTCATTAACAGTCGTCCACCTGGTTTTAACACTCGATAGGCTTCTTTGAGTGCCTTCATCAGGTCAGCCGGTTCAAAGATGTTGAATAGGCAATTCTGAGCAACCACATCTACAGAATCATCTGGCATCGGTAGGGCAAAGGCATCCCCTTCCCGAATTTCCACAAAACTCTGGTCAAACCAGGCATTGTCTTGAGCAGCAATTTTCAGGTTACGGGTAGCCGCCTCCCGCATGGCCTGAACTGGCTCAACAGCAATCACACCCCCTGGACGTTGGGAAAAATAAGCAAATTGTAACGCCTCCAAGCCACCACCAACACCGACATAGAGGACAGTTGGCTGATTGCTGAGTTCTGTGGGATGTACCGTAGTACCGCAGCCATAATTCATCTCCGCCATCAGTGGAGGAATTTTCAGTCCTGGCAGTTGTAAGGGGCTACTTTGGACACAACACAAACCAACTTGGGGTGTTTGGGCGACTTCAGAATAAAATTCAGCAGTTGTTTCGAGATAGGTCATCAGAATCCTTTACTTGGCAAAGATGGTAATGCTATTTATAGTAGGGTGGAAATTGAAAACTAATTCTGAACCAGTATAGTTCCTCAGTTGAGCTTTAATGCTACAAAATTCATGTATCTTCTGATACCAAATCCCGGTTTAAAACCCCGTTGATTATTTTGATCATCTAGTCAGCGAAGCGCGGACTGTGTCATCTTCGAGAAGGTTTCGCCTATGTCTAGCCGCTATTTATTATTGGTTTAGGCTACAGGGAAGCTTTCAATTGGGGGTAGGGGGTAGGGTGACCGGGTGTGGGGACAAGTTATAGTAGTAGATTGGACTACTACTAAACTTGTTTGCCCCTAAAACAAAGTTTTTAGGCGGGGTATTAGACCCCTATGAGTAAGGGACAGTTTTTCCCCTACCCCCTACCCCCTACACCCTACCCCCTGTCCCGAAGGGACTGATAATAGTGGATTTAAAGCACCAGGCAGACGAGTAGTGAATTCTTGGACACCCCCTAGTTTATAGCTTAAGGCAATCAACCAATCCATCAAAGGGGGTTTAAGTAGATAAGGTTCTCCCCACAGAGTAGGATGGAGCCAGTTGCCCGTACGATAGATTTCTCTAGCGATCAGGGCCCTGGTGCCTTCATCCCAGTCTCGTAGGGGTACGTTTCCCAGAAAAATACCCCAAAGGAAAAGGGCAGCCAGGAAAAGGCTTAGGATCCACTTGATATCCGTGAAAAAGGGATTTTTTAAGGTAAGTGCTAATTTATTCATCTATAGGAAAGGGAACAGGGAACAGGGAACAGGGAACAGGGAACAGGTAGTAGGGAGTAGCGTAGGGTGCGTTAGGGACGGGCTGGCACTCATTTTCCGTCTCGTCGTCAGAGTTGAGACAGCCCGCCCCGTAACGCACCACCGGGTCTGCATCAAGACGGGGTAACTAAAGTTGAATGTACCTCATAAGTATGAAAAACGCTATATTAATGTTTGTACTAGTTTCGCACTAGGACGGTTATATAGCATTTCCATTTGATTTGTGAACATAATCTCTTTGGGAAAGGCAAGAGGCAAGAGGCAAGATTAAATTAATTATATAGTTATTTTTGGTATTCACAAAAACTGTAATTATTTTTTTAATTATTTTATAACTGTTATCTATAGCATTTATAAAATAATCATTAAACTTAATGCTAATTTAGCATAATACTAAAAAATCCTTGGAGCTCTTGACTACTGTTCCCTGTTCCCTGTTCCCTGTTCCCTGTATTGATATAGATTTACAATAAAAAGATGCACCCTCTATCTCCTTCCAATCAACTCCCTCTCTATGGCAAAAGAATCATTGTAACAGCACCGAGAAACTATGGGTCTCGGTTATCTCAACAAATCATTAATCAGGGTGGACTTCCCATAGTGATGCCAACTATTGAAACCTGTCTGTTGGAAAATTCCCCTGAATTAGATGCTGCTCTCAGGCAAATTCATAAATTTGATTGGATTGCTTTCACTAGTCGCAACGGAATAGACGCTTTTTTTGAGCGCATGGCATCCTTGGGTATTTCTACATCTGTGCTGAAAAATTGTCAACTATCTGCGATTGGAAAAGATGCCGAAAGATTGTATGATTTTGGAGTAACAGCTGATTTAGTTCCCGCTGAAGCTAGCCCAACAGGAATTGTTACTGAATTGTCTAACTATCCAACTATTGATCAGAAAACTATATTAGTTCCTATTCCAGAGGTGGTCGGGATACCAGAGCCTAATGTCATCCCAAATTTTATTTCGGGTTTACAGGAATTAGGCATGAAAGTCACTCCGGTATTGACCTATCAAACCCGAATTTTGGATCAAACTATCTATGATGTAGAATTAAATCTGATTAGTCAAGGCAAGATAGATGTAATCGCTTTTAGTAGCACCGCAGAAGTAACCGCTTTTTTGACAATGGTTAACTCCCCCCAGGATTATAACCATTGTGTCGTTGCTTGCTTTGGTCCCTATACCGCTGCTAATACTGAAAAATTGGGATTAACTGTTTCTATTGTATCCGAAAGTTACAGCTCATTTCATGGATTTGCGAATGCGATCGCAAAATTTTTTGATAGGTAACTTTCAGCTATAATTAACTATATGAGGTACATTCAATTTTCTTATCCCTACTCCCTACTCCCTACTCCCTACTCCCTACTCCCTATTCCCTATTCCCTACTCCCTACTCCCTACTCCCTATTCAATTTGCTATATAATTAGCTAAGGTAAAATTAAGTGGGTGAATGGAAACCAATCAGCCCTCAGTCAATCCCAATACCCCTAATCTAGATGGGCTTCACATCAAGCGCCCCTGCTTAGTCGTTGCTGATCTCGAACGAGCATTCACCATTTACCAAGATATCCTAGGATTTAAGCTCGACTATCTCGCTGAAGCATCCCCAGACTCTTACCTCTACCAAGTGTTTCAGTTTCCCAAAAGTGCTCAGCTCAAATTTGCATCACTCAGTACAGAAGACGAACCTAGAGCCCTGGCTCTGACCGAAGTCAAAGGAATTGAATTACCCACCCCTACCACTCCCTATCGTCTAGCACTGGTGGTCAGAGTAAAAGACCTGACCCTAACCATTCAGAAAATCCGTGAACTGGGACTTGACACCATTGAGCCCAATTACTTTACTAGACCACCAAACCTCCATTTCACTGAACAAGCATTCTGCGATTACGACGGTCATCGGATTATGCTGTATGATGTGACATCCGGTTGATTAGTTTAGCAAAGGGAATAGGGAGTCGGGAGTCGGGAGTAGCTTGGAGCAAGCAACAGTTAGCATAGATGAGGAAGATTTAAGTGCCGACTCTGCAAGTCCAAGAAGCGTATTCTTTTTATAGAAGATTTATCCTGGAATATAGTCAAGATAAAGCTGAAATATATCAAAGATACGGCTTCACTGTACAAGGAAGCGTAGGTTCAAAAGATTGGGAGGTATTTGCAGCAATCTTGGTCAATGACAGAGCAAGACGAAGAGACGGGGCAGATTTGATCAACTATGAAGTTAAATCTGCTGTTATTGGAAGCAGCTTTGAGTACCAATATCACAGGAATCACGGACTGGATAAATTAGCTGATGATAAATCTGTTGATCATATTTTTATTGCCAGAAGTCAAGCATATACCAATATTGAAGTTTGGTTAGTCGAGCGTGCCAAAATGCTTTCCAAATTTGATAAATGGTTACCCGAACTCCTTCAAAATTATCAAGCCGAAGCGAGACAGCGGTTTCGACGCTCAGTAACTTATGGGTTTGTCAAGAATCAAGGTGTTAAGCTTTTGGAGATCAGCGATGGAGTGCTAAGGTATTTTCTGGAATCAACTTAACCAAAGGATTCAAGATATGGGAAGCAATCCAGGTAATCACAGGTACACAGACAGCATCACCAAATCCACTCAAAGCTTGATTGATATGTGATGGAATGGGGTAATCATCAGGAACACCTTGTAGCCTTGCATATTCACGAGGTGTCATCAGACGCATTCTGATAGTTCCCTTTCCAACTCTGACCAACATTTGCCGACTACTGCCACCTCTAGCAGTTCTTAGGCAGCCTGCAATGCTATCTTTTCTGAGTTCTGCTCTTTGCTTGCCCTCACGAACACGCCTGTACATGGTGCAGTAAGAGTAATAGGATAAATCCTGAAATTCTTTTAGATAGTCTAGATTTACAGGGGACATCATAGTTAAGTGGCGTTGCACTTTATCTTCAAGCCACCAACGCTCGTCATGATCCGATATATTCTCTACAACACCACTTAAGCCAGTTTTCACCTTTTCAGGCAGTGGTGGAACCTCTATGAAATTCCAGCGCAGATCATGATTAGCTGCGATCGCTTTTTCAAGTGCTTGAGTTTTAAGTGACGAAGAACGCCTTGCAAAAATCAACATGTTCTGATTCACATCGGATGTATGCACCCCAATCACAAAAATTCGTGGTCTACTTTGAGGCACGAAATGGGCTGCATTGATGGCATAAACATCACAGGCATAACCCAACCGATTCAACTCCTCAATGGTAATTCGGAAGTCTTGCCCACCATTTGAAGTAAGCCAACCCGTCACATTTTCAAGCATCACAAGGGGAGGCTTATTCCCTTGACTGTCAAGAATTTGAGTAAAACCCCAAAAAGCGCTAGAGTATTGACCATGAATACCCTTTAAATTGCCTGCTAATGATAAATCAATACAGGGAAATGAAGCCGTCGCCAGCAAAGTATTGGGAATATCGGAATGGCAAACCGAAAAAATATCTTGAACTCTATAGTGCTTGCTTGCATCCTTAAAGTAAGCAGAGTACATTTCAAATTTGTCATAGGCCCAATCATTAGCGAAGACAACTTTCCAGCCTACTTGCTCTAGCCCCAATCTCACCAAACCAATTCCTGCAAAATACTCTGCACAGGTCAGATGTTTATCAGAGGTATCGGTATCACCCACACTGGGTAGAGTCTTGTTTTTCCTCACCGAAAAGGCCATAGTTATTACGTTACCAATCTATTTTGAAGCTTCGTAGCTATTGCTGTTCATAGCTATGAAAGTCTAGCGTTATTCGTTCTGCTGGAGCAACTACAGCGTTTTTCAAAACTATGCGGTACACAGGATTTTTTACCTGTTCTCTCTTCTCTATTCCCTGTTCCCTAAAACCTAAAAATTTGTACCTCACCTAATTTAAAACTGCTATAATTCCTATTACGAATCCTGAGGCTTATGATTAGGAGTCAACTGTAAATACAGACCAGGGACAATCAGAAATGCAATTAGCGTAGACGACATCAAGCCAAAGATAATTGCCATACACAACGGAAACCAATTAGCTTCACTAAACGCCAGGGGCAATAAACCAATTATCGTCGTAGCACTAGTTGTCAGGATTGGTCGTAAGCGATCGCATGACCTGTCACAAGCCCTCCCTGATGTTAAGATAAGCAACTATACCATCAAACGGTGCTCTTAACACCGTGTCTTTGAGGATAACATTCCTCTTGTTAAGCTGGGCTTTAGCTGAGCTAACCGCAGATTCAGCGGTATCTATCTGAGCCTGAGCCGCAATCAACTCACCTCGCGCTGCCTCTAAACTGGCTTGGGCTGCACGAATCTGACTCTGGGCTGATACAATCCCAGCCTCCGCTGCTTAAACCGCTGCTTGCGCATCCTGGAATTGGGTGACCGCCCGGTCGCGATCGCTTGCAGAAACAACCCCCTGTTGCCACAGTCTTTGGTACCGTTTCATCTCAGTTTCCGCCAAATTCCGAGCTGCGATCGCCTTTTTCATATCTGCCTTAGCCTGAGCCAGACTTGCCAGAGCTCTGGCTTGATTCGCTTGCTCAGCCCGCACCGATGCCTGAGACTGTTGCAAACTAGCCATGGCTGTGATTACCCCTTTGGTAGCTTCCACCTCCGCTGCTGCCGCCACCGTTACATCAGACGCTAACTTACGCTGGTCTACTCTTGCCAGCAATTCACCCTGTCGTACAAAATCTCCCTCCCGCAATGGTCTACCATTAATCTTTTTGATGTACTCAACGAAATAGGGATCCGTGTAGGAATTGTGATAATTTTTGATGCTATATTCCCTACGCTCCGGGTTCAAGCTTAGCTTTAAAAAAGCGGGGAGTCGCACCGCTGCCTACTCCCTGTTCCCTTTGCTATAGTTACTTGGTTTTAAAAGAACGTGAGAAAAATCCTTGGGCTGAGCTTGATTGCCATAGGTTTAGCGGTTGCGTGGTTATCTATCCAGGATCACCAGCCACCCGATGCCCTTTCTTCAGATGTTTCGCCACCCCAGAAACAGATCAAATACCAATCCCATCCTCTAGACTTTAGTGTGGTTCATACCTTATTAATTCCAGCTGATAGTGGATTTTCCGTTACTCCCGCCATATCGGAACAGTTAATCACCTTAGAAGATTTAGCCCAAAAGCACCAAGCTGTAGCTGCCATCAACGGCGGTTTTTTTGACCCAAAAAATCAGAAGACCACCTCGATTGTAATCAAGCAAGGGCAACTAGTAGCAGATCCCCGTGACAACCAGGGGCTGATCCAAAATCCCAGCTTACAGCCCTACATGGATAAAATTCTCAATCGATCAGAATTTCGGCGATACCGTTGTGGGTCAACAGTCCGCTACGATATTACTCTACACAGTGAACCGACCCCCCCCGGTTGTCAATTATTAGATGCCCTAGGCAGTGGTCCATTGCTGGTTCCACAAATTACATCAGTCACCGAAGGTTTTGTAGCTGTAGAAAATGGGAAAGTCATACGAGATGCCCTAGGGAGCAGCCGACCCAATGCTAGAAGTGCAGTCGGTATTACTCCTGATGGCAGCATTTTGTTAGTAATGGTGGCTCAAAAACCAGAAGCTCCCAGAAATTCCGGTATGTCCTTCAGAGCCTTAGCTACCTTCCTGAAAATTGTCGGGGTGGAAAAAGCCATGAATCTAGATGGAGGAAGCTCCTCCGCTCTTCATTATAACGGCAAAACCGTTTATGGCAGAGTGGACAAAAACGGAAATCGAATCAAAAGAAAAATTAAATCGATTCTAATGGTTAACCAAGACCCGTGACTAGTCGGGAGTAGGGAGTAGGGAGTAGGGAGTAGGGAGTAGGGAGTAGGGAGTAGGAACCCTCTGACAATCTAATCAGTCCTTAATTATTATATAGCAGTTCTCCTCTTGATGAGGTACACAAGATTTTTTCCCGATTCCCGATTCCCGATTCCCGATTCCCGATTCCCGATTCCGAGATCCGCTGTTCCCTAAAATCAAAAACTTGTGTACCTCACCGATTTTATAAATGCTATAAGAAGATAAGAGATGGCAAAATGTGAAAAAGTAAATGGCTAAGAAAGTAGCACTGCTGATCGCGGTTGATCAGTATGCAGAAGGTTTAACTACCCATCAAGCTGCATCCCATGATGTGGAAGCAATGCAGCGAGTTTTGCAAGAGAAAACCCTAGGGGATTTTAATCGGGTAGAGTTGCTGATCAATCCCAATCTGGAAACCATAAAACAGGCAATTAATAACCTAGTTGACCAATGTGGTGTCAATGACTTAGCCCTAGTTTTTTTCTCTGGCAAAGGAATTATTAATCAGGATGGTAAACTGTATTTAACAACTAGCATCACGACTAAAGACAACCTTGAAGGTACTACATTGCCTGCTTCTTTTTTACACCAGCAATTGAGTCGTAGTGATGCTCAGCAACAAATAGTAATTCTTGAGTGTGATTACTATAGTGCTTCAGTTGACGGTTCGCTGACAGAACCTGTGAGTGTCAATCTCAAGGAAGAACTCAGTGCTCCAGGGCGAGCAGTTCTCACCTCCTCCACAACTACACAAACCTCTTTTGAACAGAAACCAGCTCATTCTTCCCTTTACACCCAGTACTTAGTGGAAGGAATTGAAACTGGTGCAGCAGACCGAGATGGGGCTGGCTTAATCTATGTTCGTGAATTACATAACTATGCCACCGAAAAAGTCCAGACTATTAAGCCCGAGATCGAGCCAGCTCTGTTTCTCGATAATAAAGGGTTGGATATTTTACTGACTATTTTAATGAATCAAGACCCCAACGATGATCCCGATAGTGAGTATCGCAAAATCGAAGCCAAGTATCGCAAAATTGTGGAAAACTATGAACGGTATGGTAAAATTCCTGAAATTGTTCAATATACCTTAACTAAAAAACACAAGGAGTTGGGGATAACTGTTGACCTACACCAACCTGACCAACTCATTTCTGATCAAGGCATAGACTACTCTAACTTGCGAGATTTACTAAGAGCCGGTAAATGGAAAGAAGCCGATCAGGAAACTTTTGCTCTGATGGTCAAAGCAGTTGATCGAGAAGAAGACAACAATATCGACCCTGAGTCAATCAAGAATTTTCCCTGTACCGATCTACACACCATTGAGGGGCTTTGGCTAAAGTATAGCAGTGGGCAATTCGGCTTCAGTTTGCAAAAAGAAATTTGGGAGAAGCTTGGGGGAAAACTTGATAGTGACGATAATAACGTTGATAAACTGGAATTCAACCGAAGCGTTTATGTTTTAAGTTCTTATTACAACCCAAACAGTATTTCCCGCAGTAATTATTTCCCTAACCTATTAGCGTATCAAACTAAGCTTTATCAACAATTTGGTCATCGTGTGGGATGGCGACAGCGGAAAGGATTGCACCTCAGAAGACGATGGAAAAATTATGAAGACCTGACATTTTCCGTAATCTGGGCTCCAGTGGGTCACCTGCCAACTCTAGTTGGTCGTGATGGCATGAATTTGGGAGTATTATCGATTTGGAGGATGAGGGTTAATTTATTCTCTCACCTTGAGGAGTGTTGGTTATAGGATTTAAGCTTGTCCAACGGGTGCATCTCATATTTGTAACAAAGAACGGAGGTGTGGGGAGATGGGGAGATCGGGAGATGGGGAGATGGGGAGATGGGGAGATGGGGAGATCGGGAGATGGGGAGATGGGGAGATCGGGAGATCGGGAGATGGGGGAAATTTTGATTAAGGGTAATTATCCTGACATGATCTAAGCCCTTGGTTGAAGTTGTTACAAATGGCCTAAGCCTGCGAGGTTAGAGCAACTCCAAGAACAGAGAATCCCCGCATCTTTAGATGGAGAAATGCCAAGCTAGAGAAATAGTTCTAAGCACAAATAAGAATCATGCATCGAAACCGTTTCAAAGTTGGAACCTTTAACCTATGCAACTTAGTACTACCAGATGTCCTATACTATAGGAAAAAGATATATACCCAAACAGAGTACGCTCTTAAGACCACCTGGATTGGTGAACAACTGAGGAAGATGAAAGCTGACATTGTTGGCTTTCAAGAAGTATTTCATCAAGAAGCTCTCCAACAAGCACTGGCTCAGAGCCAAGTTTATGACAATGCCACCACTGTGTTCGCAAAGCCTACCGGTAAAAGTCCAGTTGTTGCCCTGACCTCCAGGTTTCCAGTGCTTGAATACAACGTCATCAAAGATTTTCCCACTACGGCATGCCTGGATATCGAAGGAACAGACATCCCACTCAAGCGTTTTTCTCGACCAGTGTTAGAAGCACATCTCAAGCTGAGTGACACAATTGATTGTACAGTTTTTGTAATTCACCTCAAGTCCAAGCGTCCGATCATCCCAGATGGAGTAGACCGCAACGACCCGATTGAACAAGCCAAAGGACAAGCGAGATCTCTAATCCTCCGAGCAGCTGAAGCAACAGCTTTGCGGGTAATTTTGATGGATAAGCTACAGCACAGGGATCATCCGGTAATAGTGATGGGTGATGTCAATGATAGTGGTGTGGCTATAACTTCTCAAATTGTTTCTGGAGAGCCCCCTTTGAGAAAACTCTGGTTTCAGAAAAAGCAGATGATCTGGGATGTGTTGTTGTATTACGTCAAAGACATTCAAGCTCGACAAAACTATGGTGACTTCTACTACACCCACATCCATAATGGCCACCACGAGAGCCTAGATCACATCCTGGTCAGTCAGGAATTCGTGGTTCAAAATCCCAAACGCATTGGCAGAGTTGGGTATGTCTCCCTTTTCAATGATCATCTAATCGACGAAACCTTGAGTGACGAGAAAATTGAGAGTTGGCAATCTGATCACGGACAGGTCGTTGTCTCCATTGAACTTGATTAATAAGGTGATCTATGAACACTGAAGAGATAGCTAACATTTTCAACTTACCTCCTGAACTTCCTACCGAAGAACTGTTTGAACCGTTGATATCTACCGAGAGCCTATTAATCGAGCGCATCATCTCCACTGGACAAACCACACCAACCGGAGAGTGGTATGACCAAGACCAAGACGAATGGGTAATCCTGTTACAAGGGCAAGCAACCCTTAGCTACCTTGACGGTTCCAGTGTCAAGCTCAAACCAGGGGATTATCTATTTATTAAAGCTCATCAAAAGCATCGAGTGGAATATACCAGTGCTGAGCCACCCTGCATTTGGCTAGCCGTTCATGGCAATTTGCAACAGCAGCAGATCACAAAAGCTATAGAGTAATCGCCCTTCAAGTATGCCCCTAAAATATTAAGTTATGTAAAACATTTCATAACTTGATTAGCTACTCCTGATTACTTAGTATAGGTTACTGCTGTGATGGGGAAATGCGATCGCTATTTATTGTCGTCTCATTTTCCCTTAACTCTAGTAAATTTATATTTCCGAAATCCGTCTAAATCAGGAAACTCTGTCCTTAGATGGGAATAGTTTATATAAGCCCAACCAAGACCAGACTACCTTCAATGACAGTTCATATAACAGTTCATAGAAGTGTAGGGCCAGACTGAACTAGGAGATGATGAGAAGACGCCGATGTCACTATAAAATGGATTAAATGCTCTCAAACAAAAACGTTATGCAGAGGCGGTGCAATGGCTAGAAGACTATTGCCACTATTGCCAACATTCTCGCGATCACCATTCTCAAGAGTATAGTCAAGCCCAAGCAGCTCTGGTGAAAGCCTATAGCGGCAATGGTGAGAACAAAAAAGCGATCGCCCTCTGTCGGAAGTTAGAAAATCACCCAAATTCCCAGGTCAGCAATTGGGCAAAAAAATGTCTGACCACCCTCACCTCAAAGTCAACAAAAACAACCCTAACAAAAACAATAGCTAAAGCCATGTCAAAATCCCGTCACAAAGCCGGAAGAGTGGCGCAAACTGGAATCAGGTTAGCCATGAAAGGCATTGCCGGTAATCTTGCCCTTGCCTCTGGTGTTACCATCTCTTTACTATTTGGGATGGTATTAGTCTTATCTCTGAGTTTGCTGCTAATCCTAAATAGTAACAATCCTGTTACTGGGTTAATCATCTCAGTTGCCATCACCCTAATTTTTAATGTTGCTGCCTTTTTCATCTCTCCCTGGATCATGGACTTAACCCAACGGTGGCTTTACCAAACCCGTTGGGTAACCCTAGCAGATATCCAGCGCTATAGTCCTGAAAGCGCAGAGGTGATTGAGCGGGTCTGTCAAGAAAAAAATATCAAACAACCTCGATTGGGTATCATTGACGACCAAAATCCCACCGCGTTTACCTATGGTTCTTTACCAAACAGCGCTCGTTTAGTCGTTAGTCAGGGTTTATTTACTTACCTTGATGATGATGAAATCGCCACAGTTTATGCCCATGAATTAGGGCATATTGTCCACTGGGACTTTGCCGTAATGACCTTAGCGGCGACTTTGGTACAAATCACCTACCTGATCTATTCTTTCGCTAGACGGATCAGTCGCGGCGGTGGTAACAGTAAAGGCAAAGATGCTGCTCAAACAGCAGCAATGGTAGCTTATGTGTTTTACATCATCGGCACTTACCTGGTGCTGTACCTATCCCGAACCCGAGAGTACTATGCTGATCACTTTGCTGCTGAAACTACCGGTAACCCAAATGCTCTATCACGAGCTTTGGTGAAGATTGCCTACGGTATCGTGGAAGAAGGGGAACGAGCAAAAGAACCCAGTAAATTGATTGAAGGAACCCGCGCCCTCGGTATTTGCGACCACAAAGCTGCTGCTTCCACTGGTACCGCCTATCGTATCGCCTCAGACTCCCAGAAAGTTGGACGAGTTTTTCTATGGGATATCTTTAACCCCTGGGGTTGGTGGATGGAGTTGAATTCTACTCATCCCCTAACCGGTAAACGAGTCCGCGCTTTAACAAAACTCGCGAAATTCCCCAACCTCGTGCGTTGTAGGTTGGGGATGGATAGCGAGCCAGGGATTTGACTTTATACCTTGACTCCTTAATAGAAAATATATATAATAGTAATTAAGGTCGATAAAGAGGTTGAGTGTAATGAAACATAGAGCCGTCAAAGTCAGAATCTATCCCACCCAAGAACAGGTTCAAATCCTTGCCCAACATTTTGGGTGTGCTCGTTGGTGGTGGAATTATGCGCTAAATCAGTGTATAGAAACCTATAAAGAAACTGGCAAAGGGCTAAAACAATCTGCACTCAACTCTATGCTACCAAAACTCAAAAAACAAAAAGAGACTGAATGGCTAAAAGAATGTTATTCTCAGGTTTTACAATCTGTGAGCCTCAATCTTAGTCGTGCCTATCAAAATTTCTTTGTTCGCGTAGCGTGGCCTACGGCCAGGCTAGGGCTGAATATCCTAGGTTCAAATCATATCATCAGCGCCAATCGATTCAGTATCCCCAGAACGTAAAACAAGTTGATGACTGCCTTAAATTTCCTGGGAAATTAGGATTTGTCAAGGCAATAATTCACCGACCACTAGATGGAGAAATCAAAACTGTAACCGTCAGTAAAACCCCCTCTGGGAAGTACTATGCTTCTGTGTTGATGGAATATGATTCGGATTATTTACAGCCTTCCACAAAGGGAAAGTTTATCGGAATTGATTTGGGCATTAAGGATTTTGCTATTACCTACGATGGCGAAAAGATTTCCAAGTTTAGGAATCCAAGGCACTTAGCTAAGTACGAAAATAAACTGGCCAAAAAGCAACGTATTGCTGCCCGAAAGAAAAAAGGCAGTAATGGGCGCAAAAAAGCCAAAAAGATTGTAGCTAAGGTATACGAACAGATTGGAAATGTCCGCCAAGACTACCTCCATAAGCTATCTAGGAAGATAGTTGACAACAACCAAGTAGTGGTAGTCGAAAACCTAAATGTCAAGGGCATGCTGTGCGCTACGCGCACGCTTCGCGAACGTAACCATAAATTAGCTAAAGCAATATCTGATCTAGGTTGGGGAACTTTTGTGAATTTTCTTTCTTATAAGTGCGAGAAAGAGGGGAAAGTGTTGGTCGAAATAAGTCGATGGTTCCCTAGTTCCAAAACCTGCTCTAATTGTCATTACCGAATCAAAAAGTTGCCACTGGATATCAGGACTTGGACTTGTCCAAATTGTGGAACTCATCACGATAGAGATGGTAATGCGGCAAAGAATATTAGGGCAGAAGGCATCAGAATGCTAGCCTCCTCTGGGACGGAGGAGGTCAACGCCAGTGGAGAAGAAGCAAGACCAAGACGTGGACGCCCGTCCAAGTTAAGGCATTCTTCCGTGAAACTGGAAGCCCCGACCTGGCCGTAGGCCACGCTTTCGGCAAAGCCGTTCGCGAAGCGTGGCCTACGGCCTCCGCTGCGCGAACGCGAACAACGTAGTAGGTCGGGGTAGTTCACCTACTTATGCTGAGCAAATGGACTTAGAGACTGAATTTGATATGGCTACTGTCGTCCGAGAAGGCAATCAGCTCAGTAAGAAAAAGCTCTATGGTAATTTTGCCGTGGATATCGTATTGTTCAATGCTCAATTCATTGGTAGTATTACTGGTTTAATTATTGGTTCTATCGTCTTTAGCCTGACTGCTCAGGTAACAGTATTGCCCAGCTTTATGCTTTTTGGCTTTGCTGTGGGAACCTTGATTAAGACCCTAGTGATGTACCCAGATTTCAAGCAATCGTCTCGATCGGATATCTTCACCTTAATGTGTGACCCGTACGCCAGTCCTTTGCGTGGTCGTCCCGTGAAACTCCAAGGTGAGTTAATTGGTCGCGGCGATGCTGGCTATAAATTTGGTTCCGATCTCAAGCTTCAAGACCCCAGTGGGATGATTTATACGCGCTATGCTTCTCGCTTTGGTCCAATCGGTAACTTCCTCTTTGGTAGCAGTAAGGTGCAGAACTTAATTGGCTCCCAAGTCAATGTAGTTGGCTGGTTCCGCAGAGGAATTGCCCCTTGGCTAGACTTGATCCACTTGGAAAGCAATAGCGCCACTGTCAACAGTTACCATCGTTTCTGGTCATTGACTGTTGCAGTTGGAGCAATTATTTTGGGATTTGGACTTTTCTTTGTCCTCTGATATCCTGTCCAGTTGTTTCGGTAATCGGTAATCGGGGGGTTTGAGGGAATAGGGAGTAGGGAGTAGGGAGTAGGGAGTAGGGAGTAGTGATGCAGCGCGGTCTTTCCTACTTTTCCCTGTTCCCGATTCCCGATTCCCGATTCCCGATTCCCGATTCCCGATTCCCGATTCCCGATTCCCTATTCCCTTTGCTATACTTTAAAACTTAATCTAGTCTCACCTCTTTTGACAGGTGTCTAAACCAATTAAAGTACAAACAAATAGATAGGATAATAAATAAAAACAACAGGATACCAAAATTATACCAACGTTTCATCATTAACATGATTCCCATTAAAAACAACACTATCTGCCAAGGAATTCCGATCAATGTAGATAGAATATCCCGCCGATTTTCGTTCCTGATTTTTGCCTGACTATTAGCTGGGAGGTTTTGACGGATTACTCCCCAAAATCCAAACGGTCGAGTGACTCGATAGAAATTATCCATCACCTCCCGGTCAGTTGGCTCAGTTAAAAATGTCCCTAGGATACATCCTAGTAATGAGCAAATGCTGGGAATTAGAAACAGAGCATATTCCTGAAATTGAGCGTAATTTAAATTGGGTATTACTATTGCCTTGGTTAAAATAGCCGCTACCATCCCCGCCACCGTCCCAAGGGCAAATCCATAGCCATTAAAGCGCCACCAGTACCATCTCAACACCAAAGGAATAGACAGTCCAGCACCTAGTCCCAGGGTTAGCCATCCCCAAATGTCATTGATATTGGTGATATTGAAACTAAATAGCAATCCCACCACTACAATTACAATTGATGCCCAGCGGCTTTGAATAATTAGTTGTTGGCTAGAGGCTTGGGGATTGATATAAGCTTGATAAATATCCTTAACCCAGTAAGCAGCACTAGCATTGATGATTGAGTCAAAGGTAGACATAGCTGCTGCAATAAAACAAGCTATCAGCAACCCTTTTATCCCCACTGGCACATATTCTGCGATCACCGTTGGTAAGATAAGTTCAGGGTCAGCAATTACCGCCTTAGTGGTTCCGTAATGGATACCCAATACGGCAAAGGCTGTAACCAAGGGCCAACGGAAAGAAAGCAAGATTATCCAAAATAGGGACAGTAACCCAGCTTCGCGATCGCTTTTTGCGGCAAAATAGCGTTGAATCATATAGCCACCCCCGCCGCCAAACCCTACCATAATTTCTTTGAACAGATAGAATAAAATCACCCCACCGAACAAATTGAAGATGGCATAGTCTCCCGGTAGCTCAACTGCGATTGGAGGTGAGATACTGCTCCACTCCGCGAAATTCCAAGTTTGCAATTGCTCAGCCCCAGGAATCGAGACCGAGAAGGTATCCGGGATAGTTGCCGTAGAGAATGCGATCGCACAAATATAGATAATCGCAATAAAAATCAAAATACCTTGAAATACATCCGTCCATACCACGCCGTAAAAACCGCTAACAGCCGTGTATACCAGGGCGAGCAAAATCAAAAATATCGAAGCATAGCGGTCATCAATACCCAGAAATTCCCCCAAGAATTTGCCCCCCCCAACCGAAAAGTAACTCATTGAGCCAATAGCAAAGATAATATTAGCAACAGCACTTATGATCCGAGCCGTATTGCCTTCCCGTCCTGAGCCGAAGCGCAAGTGCATCCATTCCGCCAAAGTCATCACCTTTGCCCGTCGGTTCCACTTGCCCATGAATATCATAAAAATAGCCATAATTAAGACAACGCCACCCCGGATTTCGATGAAAAATCCCTTCGTTCCCAGAGCATAAATTAAGGCGCTGATCACCATCGTCCCAGCCAAATCAGTATTGGAGGCCATTCCAGAAGCCCCCAAAACCCACCAGGGCAGATTGCGATTTCCCAAAAAGTAGGATTCTATACCCTCAGATGCTTTCCGTTGAAGAATAACCCCAAAAAGGACTATACAAATCAGGTAAATAGTAACAATGATGTAATCAACTGGATGCATTAATTTTATTATGAAGGATTAAGGATTAAGTATTTCGGCTTGGGCAATCACTACTGGCTTGATCTCGGAAAAATCAATGGCGACAAGAAAGTTTTGCATGATATCAAGTCCGAAGCGCATTGGTATTGTATAACACAAGAGTCTTCTGCAGGTGTTGAGGCTATGGACTCTCAATACCAATAACAAATGACAACGGACTTTTGACCAAAAAACTAAGACTATAAACGAACGACGCCAGCAGACTTGATCTGATCTAAACAGTCAACTATTAGCAGTCGGCTAACGATATAGCTTTATCCTGGACAAGCAGTTAATATATTCCTCTTCTGTCACTCTCCGAATTAAATAAGTAATAAATATGGAAGTTTATCAAGAATAAAAAAACGGTTTAACCAGAATTATTTACGGGTAAATCTGCCCAAACTAATTCACTTTTAGTTTGTTTAAATCCATATTCCACCCAAGCTCTTATTTGATATATTTTGCCAAATTTGTCATAGGTTATTTTGGGAATTTTCGTCATGACAAACCAAGTTGAATCGGCTGGTATTCTCTCTTTATCCGTTGTGCTCTCCCAATATTGTCTTAATCCTCTCTTTCCCTAAATAACTTCTCTGTCTTGATGCAAAGGGCGAGTGGTTTGTTCGCGTTCGCCTTTGGCGTGGCCTACGGCCAAGCGCGCCTTTGGCGATAGTTACCGTAAGAGAGGGTCGCCTTTATAGTCAGCAGGTTATGCAGAAAAGGGTTAAATATTTTTGAATAAGGCGACCCTCTCGCTTCGTTTCGTCTGCCGTGGTTTCCCCCACTCGCGCTTTGCATCAAGACAATGGTGTAATCCTTGTGCATTTTCTAACCCTACTACCTTACCTATCTCTGGTCAACTATTTCAAAGTCACTAAGCACGTCCCAAATGAATGTATTTAAAGTACTCCTAGGCTCTTACTTCTACAAATAAGTTTTTGTACAGTTCACAGTATGTATCTACTTTTCTCACTGTGGAAGCAGCCTGTCTCGCCTCTACCATACTCGACTGACGGGTTTAATAGGTTTGCTCTTCATTTTACAACTCCCTGAGTGACAGAAGAGAGGTAGATGCGTTTGCCCTGCTTCAGTGTGTCAGTTAAGGCTACAAAAAAAATCGAATTTACGAGATAATCAACTAATTCACGAGATAATAAAAAGCTAGTCAGGGTTTAAGGAGTTAGTTAGTGATTCCAGGCGAAATCATTCCCCAAACAGGGGAAATAGAACTCAATGCTGGTCGTGCAACCATCAGAGTACGGGTAGCGAATACAGGCGATCGCCCTATTCAAGTAGGGTCTCACTTTCACTTCTTTGAAGTCAACGAAGCTCTCCAATTTGACCGGGAAGCCACTAAAGGCATGCGCTTAAATATTCCAGCTGGCACCGCTATCCGCTTTGAACCGGGAGACGAACGAGAGGTGGAATTAGTCACTCTTGTCGGTAGTCGTCAGGTCTACGGCTTCAATGGCAAAATTAATGGTCAACTTGATAGCTCAACTTGATATATAACTACTATTTTTTTCTAAAGCAAGCCCTACCCACAGGTAATCCGAGAGTTTGGCCAAGGGGATAAAATTACCCATTACCCATTACCCATTACCCATTACCTATTACCCTCAATCAAGGAGTTATTGATGAGTTATCGTATGGATCGTCGTGCCTACGCCGAAACTTATGGTCCTACCGTAGGCGATCGCATCCGCTTGGCTGATACAGAACTAGTGATCGAAGTGGAACAGGACTACACCACCTATGGTGATGAAGTTAAATTCGGTGGTGGTAAAGTGATTAGAGATGGAATGGGACAATCCCCCATCTCCCGCGCTGAGGGTGCTGTGGATTTGGTGATCACTAATGCCCTCATCCTGGATTGGTGGGGTATTGTTAAAGCCGATATTGGTATTAAAGATGGCAAAATAGTCAACATTGGCAAAGCCGGAAATCCCTACATCCAAGACAATGTCACTATTATTATTGGTCCTAGCACCGAAGCAGTTGCTGGGGAAGGAATGATTGTCACGGCTGGGGGGATTGATGCTCACATTCACTTTATTTGTCCCCAACAGATTGAAACTGCGATCGCATCTGGTATCACTACTATGATCGGCGGTGGTACAGGTCCAGCCACTGGCACTAACGCCACAACCTGTACTCCTGGTGCTTGGAATATTCACCGGATGCTGCAAGCTGCGGATGCATTTCCTGTGAATCTAGGGTTTTTAGGTAAAGGCAATAGTGCCAAACCCGAGGGATTACAGGAACAAGTGATAGCAGGTGCGATGGGATTGAAGCTGCACGAAGACTGGGGGACTACTCCAGCCGCTATTGATACCTGTTTAAGTGTGGCGGATCAGTTTGATGTCCAGGTGGCAATTCATACCGATACCCTAAATGAAGCCGGGTTTGTGGAAAATACCATTGCTGCCTTCAAAAACCGAGTCATTCACACCTACCACACCGAAGGAGCAGGGGGAGGTCATGCTCCAGATATTATTAAAGTGTGTAGTGAAGCTAATGTATTGCCCTCTTCTACCAATCCTACCCGTCCCTATACCCTTAATACCCTAGAAGAACATCTCGATATGCTCATGGTGTGCCATCACCTAGACCGGGGCATTCCTGAAGATGTGGCCTTCGCTGAGTCCCGGATTCGTCGGGAAACTATTGCTGCTGAGGATATCCTTCATGATTTAGGGGCTTTTAGTATGATTGCCTCTGATTCTCAAGCCATGGGACGGGTGGGTGAAGTGATTATCCGTACCTGGCAGACAGCCCACAAAATGAAAGTGCAACGGGGAATGTTATCCACCACTACTGGGGAAACTGGGGAAAATGACAATTTCCGAGCCAAGCGTTACGTTGCCAAGTATACGATTAATCCTGCGATCGCTCACGGAATTGCTAATTATGTTGGTTCCATCGCAGAAGGGAAGCTAGCCGATTTGTGTCTGTGGCGTCCAGCCATGTTTGGAGTCAAGCCAGAGATAGTGATTAAAGGTGGTGCGATCGCATGGTCCCAAATGGGTGATGCCAATGCTAGTATTCCCACACCCCAGCCGATTCATATGCGTCCGATGTTTGGTAGTTTTGGTGGTGCGATCGCAGCCACATCCGTTACCTTTGTCTCCCAAGCTGCCTTAGACCAAGACATCCCAGCTCAAATTGGCTTACAAAAATCTGCTGTTGCCGTTTCCAACACCCGAAACTTGAGCAAGACCGACATGAAACTCAACGATGCCTTGCCACAGATTGAGGTCAATCCAGAAACCTATGAAGTCAGAGCTGATGGGGAATTATTAACATGCGAGCCCGCAACGGTTTTACCCATGGCACAGCGTTACTTCTTATTTTGATAATAGCAGTTATCAATTGGGTGAGGTACAAATCCTTGGGTTTTAGGGAGCAGGGAGCAGGGAGTAGGGAGTAGGTGTAATATTTGTGGAGTTGGAGACCCGGAGCCAGGGAGGGGGGGGAGTGAACAAAAATCCTGTGTACCTGATGAGTATGATAATTGCTATAGCCGTTATAGGGTTTACCATATTTATAAGGTACATTCAACTAGTTACCCCTACTCCCTACTCCCTACTCCCTACTCCCTACTCCCTACTCCCTAATGTTAAGTTTTCTGCTGAACTGACCATAGAGGTATCGAGCTAGAGGTATAACTTAGTTCAGTTTGACAAAAAATTTAACGATGAATCTAAGTATTGCAGCAGTACTCTTATACGGAATCTTAGCCCTGATCGGGGGAATCATGGGCTATGCTAAAGCCAAAAGCAAAATATCTCTCATTTCTGGTATAATCAGCGGTTTATTGCTAATATTTGCTGGAATAATGCAGCTTCAAGGACAACCCTGGGCACAAACTTTAGGGATAGCCGTAGCAGCTGCACTGGTGATTGTGTTTGCCATCCGGCTCGCTAAAACTCGCAAGTTTATGCCAGCTGGACTCATGATCATTGCTGGTGTGGTGTCTCTAGGGGTGATGCTTTATCCAGCTATGGCTTAAAACCAGGCTTTTATATAGTCCCGCAACTAAACCCCAATAAATAGGTATAAAACAGTATTTAACTGTATAAAACCGACATTGACATTTTGCTAGCGCTAGAGTACACTTAAGATGTAGGACACAGTCAGTTAACAATGCCAAGTTGTTAGCCACTATGACCGTAGGGCAAATGCTGGCTAAGGAAGGGTTTGCTGAACGCTATCAACAACAAAATCCTATTTTCCTCCATGAGTTTCTCTACCCATTGATGCAGGGCTATGATTCTGTGGCAGTTAAGGCTGATGTGGAGTTAGGGGGAACTGACCAAAAGTTTAATATTGCCTTGGGACGGGATTTACAACGGCATTTTGGGCAATCTCCCCAGTTCGGCTTACTGCTGCCAATTTTGATTGGGACGGATGGGATACAGAAAATGTCCAAGTCTTTGGGGAATTATGTTGGCTTGTCAGATGATCCCCTGACCATGTACTCGAAGCTGGAGGGGACACCAGATGATCTGTTGAAGCAATATTTTGAGCTGTTGACTAATGTGCCATTGGATCAGCTTCCAGCACAGCCACGGGAGCAGCAAAAACAATTGGCTCTGACTATTGTGAGCCAATATCACGGTGAAGCAGCGGCAAAAGAAGCTCAGCAAGCAGCACTGAACTTAGTAAAGGGTAGCACCACTGGTACGGGGGATTCTGTGCCAGAATTTTCATTGTCTTCTGTGGAGTTTCCCGCTAAGTTGTTCTATATCCTTAAAGAGTCGGGTTTGTGCCAAAGTAGTGGCGAAGGAAGGCGACAGATTCAAGGGGGAGGTGTTAAGTTGGATGGCGATCGCATTTCAGCGGTTGACCAGACCTTTGATTCCCCTGATCAATTGGTGGGAAAGGTTTTGCAGGTGGGGAAAAAGAAGTTTGCCCGTTTAGTGAGTTGAAGGTATCACTGGAGGTTAGGAGGTTGAAGGTTAGGAGGTTGAAGGTTAGGAGGTTGAAGGTTAGGAGGTTGAAGGTTAGGAGGTTAGAAGGTTAGAAGGTTAGAAGGTTAGTAGGTTGAACGCGATCGCGTGGCCGAAAGGCCAGGGTTAGAAGGTTAGAAGGTTAGTAGGTTAGAAGGTTAGGAGGTTAGGAGGTTGATGGTTGAAGATCGGATTATTGTTCCTTTGGATGTGCCGAGCCTGGAAGATGCGATCGCATTAGTGGAACAGTTGCCTGAGGTTAGCTTTTGGAAAGTAGGTCTGGAACTGTTTGTGAGCACTGGTTCTGAGATTATTCATGCTCTCAAACATCGGCAAAAGCGGATATTTCTGGATCTTAAATTTCACGATATCCCCAATACGGTAGCTGGAGCAACAAGGGTTGCAGCCGCCTATGGTGTGGACTTAATCACCATTCATGCCGTTGCTGGTCGCAATGCTCTTAAACGAGCGGCTGAAGCGGCAGTTGAGGGAGCTTTGGCAGCGGGATGTCCCCCCCCGAAGTTAATTGGTATTACTCTACTGACCAGTCTCAATTCCCGGGATTTGGCCTTTGACCTGAAAATTCCGATCGAGTTGCCCGAATTTGTCTTACAAATGGCACTACTAGCTCAAGAGTCAGGTTTGAATGGGGCAGTGTGCTCCCCCATGGAAGTATCACAGCTACGACAAGTGTGTGGTGATGATTTTCTCCTGGTTTGTCCAGGAGTACGCCCCCAATGGTCCGAACAAGGTGATCAACGACGGGCAATGACCCCAGTAGCTGCTCTACAAGCTGGTGCAGATTACCTAGTCATAGGGCGACCAATTACCGCTGCTGACGACCCAGTGGCTGCCTGGAATAGGATTTGTGAGGAATTAGCTGGTACTAGTGTATAGCTTTCAGCTGATGGGATTACTTCTCATTGCTTACTTGGGATTACAGATTAATGGGTTGAACCTTAGCAAGTTGAACCTGGAAGGTTTCCCAGAACAGTTTCAACTAGCGTTCTTTCAGAAGTTGGCAACAGGGAACAGGGAACAGGGAACAGTGGACAAGAATTCACGAAAAGCAATGCAGCGCGGTCTTGGGGGAAACCCCCACTCGCTATTGCATCAAGAACAGTATCAGAAAACTACTTTTGAAAGAGGTCTACTGTTCAACCTACCCTACTCGAACGCCAAAGCCCAACAACCAAACCACCTCCAACCTATCAACTTTCAACCTATCAACTTTCAACCAAACCACCTCCAACCTATCAACTTTCAACCTGCCAACCTTGGCCTATTGGCCACGCTACGCGAACAATCTACTAACCTCCAACCTCCCAACCTTAACCCTTCAAGGTTCTTCCGACCTGCCAACCTTGAACCTTCACCCGATCAAACCTGTTCGGTAGAGGTGGAAACCTTAACCTCCCTATTGCTTAAGGATTTACCTAGCTATGCCAATCGAGTGATTCAGAGAGCGCGGCGCTCAGACTCGACTCTGGACAATTTCAGTTATGTCATCGTGGCAGGAAAGCCAGAGTTTGAACCTCTGCCCCTTAAGTCGTTTCAATCCACGACCGTACCTAACCCAACAGATACCGAAGCACTTGAACAAATCTTTCTAACTACCCTAGAGCGCAAGTATTTCAAGGATAAAGCTGTAGAGCTTCAGAATTATCACTGGCTATTTTTGACCAAAAGCTCTGATGGTTGGCGCTTAGTGATGATTTTTTCCCGTATTGGTTCTGTTTCAGAAGGCAAACTTCCCACACCGCCACGGGAAAGTACTAATGGTGTTATTGGTCAAGCGGTTAAGACTTGGCTGCGGGATTGTCGTGCTGGGACAATTCGATCCTTTGAACAGAATCCCGTCAATTCCGATCCTTGAGATGGCTAAGCATTCAGCGGTCAGTGGTCAGCGGTCAGTGGTCAGCGGTCAGTGGTCAGCGGTCAGTGGTCAGCGGTCAGTGGTCAGCCGTCAGTAGTTAGCCGTCAGTGGTCAGCTGTCAGCTTATTTTATTCAAAAGCACCGATTGCGCATCAGCTGATAGCTGATAGCTGATAGCTGATAGCTGATAGCTGATAGCTGATAGCTGATAGCTGATAGCTGATAGCTGATAGCTGATAGCTGATAGCTGATAGCTTAAGTTTAGAAAGATTTAAGAATTTAGCAATTTTCAAGGAATTATTGAGATGTATGTGAATCAAAAATGCGATTGACCGTTCGCGAAGCGTTGGGCTTTGCCCGAAAGGTCACGCTACGGGAACGCATTTGCCAACACTAGCTGGTTTCCTTTACTCTTCTACAATCTCGACTAAGTCCTGAACCATTACATCAAACGTCCTGGCTAATTTATCCATAGAAGTATATTGACACTCCCCACTGATAGAATCAGGGGGATTCTTGGTTCAACGAGCTGACTTGCTCAACCAGACCGGAATCAGGAAGAGTAGAGGCCAATTCTCCCCAAGCGTTAAGTAAAGTTCCGGTGTGCCCCACCGTACTTAAGGCTCTAGTTAAAATATTTTTGGCAGCATTGTGGTCTCTGTCTAGCTGACATCCACATTCACAGACATGGGTTCTAGTAGATAATGATTTTTTGACCACTTTGCCACAGCTGGAGCAATTTTGGCTTGTATAAGCAGGGTTCACTGCAACAGTTACCCGCCTAAACTTTTGCCCAAAATATTCCAACCATTCCCTAAACTGGTACCAACCTGCATCATTAATAGACTTAGCGAGACAGTGATTTTTAACTAAATTTTTAACCCTCAAATCTTCATAAGCGACCAAATCGTTAGATTGGATTACGCAACGTGCCAGTCTCTTGGCATGTTCTTCACGCTGCCTACTTATTTTGAGGTGCTGTCTACCTAGTTTATTGATAGCTTTCTTCCGGTTAGCAGAGCCTTTCTTCTTTCGGGAAACTCGACGTTGATAAAATTTTAATTGTTTCTCTCCACTGCGATAGAATCTAGGATTAGGTTCAGCATAGCCATCAGAATCAGTGTAAAATTCTTTTAATCCGACATCTAACCCCACAGTAAAGCCAGTAGCTTCTAGCTGTTCTGAGTTATCTACCTTGACGCAAAACTGGACATAGTACCCATCGGCTCTTTGAACAATCCGAACTCGCTTAATTAGCTTCTGGTCGAAGCACCACAAGTCCCAGGTGCCTTTGAGCTTGACTTGCCCAATGCCTTTCTTGTCTGTGAATTTTATAGACTTCTTATCTGGGGATAACTTCCATCCAGATTGCTTATATTCGACTGACCTAGAATGCTTTTTGAAACGGGGATAACCTTTCTTCCCAGGGATTTTATTCTTGCAATTATCAAAGAAACGTTTGATAGCGCGTTCTACATTCTCAACTGATGCCTGACAAGCATGACTGTTGAGGTCTCTGACAAACTTGAATTCGTCTCTTAGTTGAGTGTTGTAACGATAGAGTTCTTTTTTCCCTGTACCACGATTGTCCATCCAGTACCGAAGTACTTTATTGCGGACAAAGCGAGCCGTTCTAATGGCTTCATTTATTGCCAACCTTTGAGGCTCTTTGAGAACAGCCTTGAACTCCATGACCAACACTCGTGTATCACCTCCTTGGGTTCTTACTTTACTTACTATTATAGACTACAATCTAGATTTAAAAGTCCCCGAACAGTTAGGGAATAAATTCCCGTTCGGGCTAACCCCATGAATAGAATTCAGGGGCTTGCGCCCTCAGGATTTTCGGTCACTGAAAATACGGTAGCCTTGTTTTTTAATATCCAACCAGAGGAAATTTATCGCATCGATTGCTGGCAGCACGTTGTTTACGTACACGCCAAAGGTGTCAGTCAATTTGTCAGCTACGCCGATTTTCCGCCAATTTTAGGGGTAGACCCCCCAAAAACTGGAGATTACGACCGCTGGCTTAAACGGCGAAAAGGCACAAATCCAAGCAATCCCTGGGTTTTTGGAGCCGATTCTACGCCCAGCAGTTTAAGCAAGCTTCCTCAAAGCTTAATCTTTATCAGTGGGGAAAATTGGTTGGTCTAGTCAAAGGTGTACTTTTTGAGGCAGAATTGCAACAATTGCGGCAAATTTATGTGAACGAGAAAAGTTGGTGGGACGATTTTTGACTAGATACTATATCCTGATTCTATTGAGTCTTCTGTGTTTAACTGCCTGTAATTCTCCTGATAGTGGAGTTTTACAGTCCAACCAGGACAGTACTTTGAAGCTACTGTACTGGCAAGCACCCACTATCCTCAATCCTCATCTTTCCAATGGTTACAAGGATTCCGAAGCCAGTCGGATTACCCTGGAACCCCTGACTAGTTATGACAAAAATGGGGAGATGGTGCTGTTTTTGGCAGCAGAAGTCCCTACGGTAGAGAATGGTGGAATTGCGGCTGATGGTAAGTCGGTGACTTGGAAACTAAAGCGCAATGTAAAGTGGTCCGATGGCACCCCTTTCACCGCTGCTGATGTGGTGTTCACTTACGAATTCATCACCAATGCAGCAGTAGGCTCGACTAGTGCTAGTACCTATAAAACTATCAAAAACGTTGAAGCAATCGACGACTATACAGTCAAAGTCAACTTCAAGGATGTTAATCCAGCTTGGTTTTTAGTCTTTTCCGGTAGTGCTGGCATGATTTTGCCACGCCATTTATATCAAGATTTCAATGGTGCCAATGCACGACAAGCGCCAGCCAACTTGATGCCTGTAGGAACCGGTCCCTATCAGGTCGTAGAATTTAAGCCAGGGGATACCGTAGTTTATCAGCCAAACCCTAACTTCCGAGAAGGGGATAAACCCTATTTCGAGCGAGTAGAATTAAAAGGCGGTGGTGATGCTACCTCTGCTGCTAGAGCAGTCTTACAAACTGGTGATGGGGATTATGCTTACAATCTGCAAGTGGAAGCACCTGTGTTGAAGCGACTAGAAGCAGGGGGTAAAGGTAAAGTCGTGGCTATCTTTGGGGCGTTGGTAGAACGGATTTTAATGAATCAAACCGACCCCAATCAACAAGCTCCGTCTGGAGAACGGTCTAGTCTCAAATTCCCCCATCCGTTTTTCAAAGACAAGCGGGTGCGTCAGGCTTTTAACCTAGCCCTAGACCGGGAAACCATTGCTCAACAGCTTTATGGACCAACGGGCAAAGCCACAGGGAATTTCTTAGTGTTACCAGAGCAATATAATTCCCCTAATACTACCTATGAATTTAACCCTAAAAAAGCGGTAGCCTTGTTGGAGGAAGCAGGCTGGAAAGATACCAATGGTAATGGGATTCGGGATAAGGATGGGGTCGAGATGACCGTGTTGTTTCAGACTTCGGTCAATCCTGTCCGCCAGAAGACCCAGGAAATTGTTAAACAGACCCTAGCCTCGATTGGAGTTGGGGTAGAACTTAAGAGTATTGATGCCAGTATTTATTTCTCTGGTGATCCAGCCAACACCGATACTAATCAACGCTTTTATGCTGACCTACAAATGTACACCACAGGGAATGATAGTCCTGACCCTGGTGCGTATCTGAAAACCTATACCTGTGATGAAATTTCCCAGAAAGCTAATCAATGGTCTGGGCAAAATCACTCTCGCTACTGTAATCCGAAATACGATCAGCTTTGGCAGCAGTCTACAAAGGAGTTAGACCCAGAAAAACGTCGGAAAATCTTTATCCAGATGAATGACTTACTGGTTAAAGATGATGTGGTAGTTTTGCCCATTGTCCATCGGGCTGACGTAGCTGGGTTTAGCAATCAGTTGGAAGGTTATGACTTCACACCATGGGATACCAATACTTGGAACATTATGGATTGGAAGCGGAAGTGATAGTTATATCAAGTCCGGTTGAATACCCATAATTAACGGGAGTGTGGGGAGATGGGGAGATGGGGAGATGGGGAGATAGGGAGATTGGGGAGATTTTTATTAAGCGTAATTATCCTGACATGATATTAGTACTCATTGCTTATTCGTTAATTAACAAGATTCAAGTTTCAAGATTCAAGTTTCAATTAACTATAGCATTTTCCATACTTATGAGGTAGACAATATTTTTCCCCGATTCCCGATTCCCGATTCCCGATTCCCGATTCCCGATTCCCGATTCCCGATTCCCGATTCCCGATTCCCGATTCCCGATTCCCGATTCCCGATTCCCGATTCCCGATTCCCTATTCCCTACCAAATTGAAAACCGCTATCATCAATTTTCATGACGCGATACCTAATTAATCGTCTTTTAGTTTCCATTCCCACCTTAATTGCTATCAGTATCGTAGTATTCGGTATCTTGGCTTTAGCACCTGGAGACCCGATGGGGGAATTTGCGACTAATCCTTCCATTACTCCGGAAGTTCGGGAAAATATTCGTCGAGCCCTTGGTTTAGACCAACCCATCCCGATTCGGTATATTAAATGGGCGTGGTCATTTATCCAAGGGGATATGGGATATTCTTTCACTAGCCGTAGTCCCGTTAGTGACCTAATGCTCCAGCGTTTACCTACTACGTTATGGGTTGTGGGTTCCGCTTATATCTTTGCTGTATTGCTGGCGTTTCCCTTAGGAATAATTTCGGCACTTAAACGTTACTCAATCTTTGATAACATTGTCACCACTCTCGCCTTTCTAGGATTTTCTCTACCAACCTTTTTCACTGGTTTGCTGTTCATTATTCTATTTAGTGTTCAGCTAAATTGGTTCCCTTTTATCTACGATAGCACCCTTAAGGTAACAGATTGGAATAGTTTTGTAATCCAAGTCAAGCAGTCTATCATGCCCATCGTAGTATTGGGATTATTTCAAGCAGCAGTATTGATGCGTTTTATTCGTTCATCCATACTCGAACAGCTAAATCAAGACTACGTCCGTACTGCTTACGCTAAGGGATTACATCAATTTGTAGTGGTCAATCGCCATATCTTACGGAATGCTTTGATTCCGGTTGTTACTTTAGTCGCCCTAGATATTCCTACTGTATTTACTGGTGCTTTAATCACTGAACAAGTGTTCCGAGTACCTGGAATTGGTGCGTTGCTGATTGATTCTATCTATCGAAACGATACACCGGTAGTGATGGCTATTACCTTTATCTACGCTATTTTAATTGTGGTCTTTAATCTAGTCGCTGATCTCCTTTATGGCATTCTAGATCCGAGAGTTCAAATAACATAGTAGGGAGTAGGGAGTAGGGAGTAGGGAATAGGGAGTAGGGAGTAGGGAGTAGGGAGTAGGGAGTAGGGAGTAGGGAGTAGGGAGTAGGGAGTAGGGAAGAAAAATTATCGCAATTCTCTGTCTTGATGCAGTCGCTCATGGGGGAAACCCCCAAGACCGCGCTGCATCGCTATGCCATGAGGTACAAAGGGATCCCCCTAAATCCCCCTTGATAAGGGGGACTTTGAGGTTGATAACGGTACCTCATAAATCCTAGAAACGCTATATCACAATTCATGATAGCGTTTATCATAGCTATGAGGTACAAATAATTTTTTCCCTATTGCCTATTGCCTATTGCCTATTGCCTCTTGCCTCTTCCCTGCTCCCTGCTCCCTGCTCCCTGCTCCCTAAAGCCCAATAATTTTTACCTTATCCAATTGACAACTGATGTATCGAAATGAGTGTTCTGTGGAAGTTTTTTGGTGGAGATGGATGGCGTCGGTTTCGCCAAGACCGAATGGCTGTAATCGGGTCTATTGTACTTCTAATTATGGTGATTACCATTGTTTTAGGGCCATTCATTAATACAACACCTATTGACAAAATTGACTTTAGTCTATCCAGTGCGCCACCGAGTTGGGCACATCCTTTTGGTACTAATGATTTAGGTCAGGATCAACTGGCTCGGGTATTGTGGGGGGGACGCATCTCGTTAACGGTGGGGATTGCGGCTATGGTAGTGGCGATTTCCTTGGGGACGTTAATTGGAGCGTTATCCGGTTTCTATGGAGGAGTAATTGATACGTTTCTGATGCGTCTGACGGATTTATTTTTAGCATTACCTCAGCTACCGTTGTTACTGTTAGTGATTTATTTATTCCGCGATGTCATGCGGCAGCTGGCTGGGCCAGAGTTGGGTATTTTTATATTGATAGTGCTAGTCATTGGTTGCTTGAATTGGATGTCCGTGGCGCGATTAGTAAGAGCTAGTTTCTTGACAGTGCGGGAGATGGATTTTGTGACAGCCGCTCGCTCGATTGGTGCTAAACCTCGTCGATTGATTTGGGCTCATATTCTTCCTAATGTGCTTAGTCCGGTAATTGTTGCGGCTACCTTAGCGGTGGGAAATGCGATTATTACTGAGTCTACCTTGAGTTTTTTAGGCTTAGGGTTTCCCCCTGATGTTCCGACGTGGGGACGGATGCTATTTGATGCCCAAAATTATATTGAAATAGCGCCTCATATGGCAATTTTTCCGGGATTAGCGATTTTTTTAACAGTGCTTAGTATTAATTATATTGGGGATGGATTGAGGGATGCTTTGGATCCGCAAACTAGGAGGAAGTAGGGAATCGGGAATCGGGAATCGGGAATCGGGAATCGTTGCGTAGGGTGCGTTAGGGGGGGCTCTTATTTTTAGCCTCGTAGCCAGTTGAAACAGCCCGCCCCGTAACGCACCACCAGGTCAAATTACAACAGCTTTTATAGCAACAAATATAATTAATCCACCCTACCAAACCGCCCAAAGGGAAAAAGACGGAATAAGACTCTACCATCAATTTTCTCCCTAGTCACCAAGTCCATCAACAACTTATCCTGATCATCTGGATTTTCACCCAAAACTAAATAGCAACAAGAAGGGATTTCTCTCTCTACTTCGTCGTCATCTTGGATAGGAATTCCTTGAATGTAGTCAGTTTGCAGCCGTTGACCATTGACATAAACCTCTCCTTGCTTAATGGCAAACGTTTCCCCAGGTAACGCCACAATCCGCATCATAATGTACTTCTTACCATTAAAGCCTTGCTTCGCCAAATTCTTGGTAACCCGAAAGTGAATCACATCTCCGTGGTGGAATTTCCGCCAATTACGGGTGACTCTATCCGTGAGAACCACATCACCGCTCTGGACTACTGGTACTACCGTTGATTTTAGCCCACTGTCAACCCTATAGATGCTGCTACTAAGAATTAGAAAAACAAACAGAGAAAATCCCAACAGAATATAGCCCAGCACAATATTTTTAGTTTTAGAACCTTCAATCAGGGGGGGAGGAACAGGTTTATTGCCCACAAAATGCTGACGCAGGGCATCATGAAGAAAACGGTAACGGCCTCCCACTTGCTGGATCAAGCGCCGTTGTGCGGCATAACTGAGGAACCTGGCATAGTTCCAAGGAATTGCTCCCCTTTGCCACAAAATTAGCCTCAGGGTCAAGTGCGGTATCCAGTCTTGACCCCCACTTGCTAGTGCCGAAACCAAGCCTATAAGTAAACCCATTGTTAAAGCGCTAGTCAAATCAAGGTTAGCTCCTGTAACGATGAAGAAAAGCGGATAAATTAATGCCCAAGCCGGAAAAGCAAACAGGGGAATAATAAACGTTTTTTTAAACGATTCTTTGATACCTTGATTAGGTTGTACCTTAGCTTTAATTTCTGTTCTTAGCCCATAAATCAGCCCATAAATCAGCCCAGAACTTAACCCAAAAATTAACCCATAAATCAGCCCATAAATTAGTCCTAAAATCAGCCCATAAATCAACCCTAATATCAGCCCTAATATCAGCCCATATATTAGCCCATAAATCAGCCCTAATATCAGCCCATATGTCAGACCATATTTCACACCATACCAATTTATAATAAAAGCTTCAGCAGTTAGTTCGTAGTATTTGAAATTCTCTAAAAATAGCCCATAAATCAGCCCTAAAATTAACCCATAAATCAGCCCATAAATCAACCCTAATATCAACCCTAATATCAGCCCTAATATCAGCCCTAATATCAGCCCAGAAATTAATCTAAAAGCAAGTCTTTCTCCACCCTTATTCAACCAATATAACTGCATATTTTCAATTAAAAATTCAGTGGTTGAATCTGCTACTAATTGCCGAGCTATATAAGTCAACCAATGTCTAGTATCCTCATCCCCATAAGGAACTCCCTTGGGATATTTTTGCTGATCAAGGGGTAACTTTAAGCGCTCCTCCACATAGGCTGACCACAGTTGTGCTTTATTGGTAATCGGCTGCCCCTGGTATGCTGTCACCATCACGTTTAAAAACAGGGGTTTATCTGCCAGTTCTCTCATCTGGGCATCACTGGATAGCACTTGCCAGAACTCCCGTTTACCCAGGCGCTGGAGATACTCTTGGATTTGGACATCATTGGGGGACTGCAAGCAATAAGCCCCATTAAGTTTACGTAGTTTGACTCTTCCCTGCTGATATTCTTCCAGGCGACAGCAAACCACCCCACGGCGTTGGATGTCTTGCTTGAAAAACTGATTAATTTTGGTGACGCACAGCCGTTGACGGGGTATGCCTAACTCGTCTAAACCATCCAGAAGGGGCAGTAGTTGATGGTTTTCCAGCCATTGTTGGCTGATTTTTTCGTCAATGCTGTAATTGTTTTTGAGTTGAGCCACTAACCATTGATCAAGGGGTTGCTGATCATGTTTCCAGGCAGAAAGCTCGAAGATGATGGGGATCGGTGCAGCATTATTCTGTTGTGCTTGCTTAACTAAATCCTCGGCTAGTCTTAGTAAAGTGGTCGTTTTTCCAGACCCCGGTTCCCCTAAAATGAGTAACCGACCTTTCACATCTGGCCGTTCAAATACCTCCATTGCTGAGGTTTGAGGCGGTAGGGGAATTACTTTCTGTCGCTGGTCACGTTCTACCGCCCCCTTGCTCTCCTCCATTGGTAATTCCAGATACAGATTCATCTCTAACTTGTCTTGGTGCAGAGAATCCTGGAGTCGAGTTGTTACCTCCCGCTTGACTTCTACCAGTAACTGTTTGCGAATGCAACTAGCAGCATACTGATCACGGTCGAGCCAGCCAATTAGCTTGCGTTGTAATTCTCTCCAAAGGGGAGCTGGCACATGTCTTTGCTGCTCCGAATTATAAATGTAATCACCCTCAACATAAAAACCTTGGTGATTCACATTAGCCTCGCGGTGATGTTCTGTATTAATTTCACGCTCTGGCCGCTTTCGTTCTTCAGTCACAACTGTCAATCAAGCTAGGGTGATCGAGGTGTAGTTTGGTGTTAAGACTGCTGAGTTTGCTGCCAATCTTCCAGCGCACCGATAACAAAACTAGCAGCCGGATGGTTCAGCAGTTGCTCAAAAGCACTTACACCCCCAGCTTTCAAGGCACTGAGTACTCTATTACTCAAAGCAGGGTTAGTGTCAATCTGCTCAACTGCTGCTGCTGCCACCTTCATCTTTCCAGTGGTAGTATCAGTAGGGTAAGTTTTGTCTAAGGTCTCTAGTAATTCTTGAATCTGTGCCGCAGCTTTCGCGAGGTTTTGTTTTTGCTCTGGGTTATTGTTATAGTAATCGCCCTCGATGTAAGTACTTTGGTCGTTGTTGTGGGTTTCACGGTTATATCTACCTGCTTGAATATTGCGATCGCCACTCATAACTAACTTGTCCTTAGCCGCTCACGGTAAAGCGATTCGTCTATCCCTTTTCAGCCATGAGCACCATCAATGCACTAAAAATGGGAGTATTGGCTGTATAGTAGCTAGATTAGTAAGAGATTGACTGAATGTCAACTCTGTGACAAAGTAATGCCGTCTTTCTTACCCTTGTTACAACTTAATACCCAATTCCTCTTTCAGTTCTTCCAAAGGTTGAGCTTTATGGCGGCAGCCCCGCGCTGTACCCGATAGGGTCAGCGTCGGGAAGGATAGCCCGGTGATGGAATGAAATGGAATCACCAACTAATAATCCTGGGGGACAGGGAGACGAGCTATAAAACTCCTAATCAATTCAGATGGGGTCATCCCTCTCTTGTCGGCTTCCTGTTTTAATTGTCGTTTTTCAAAGTCAGTTACTCTGACTATCAACTTTTTATCTTTCATGTTTTTACTGTTATGGGTTGTCAGATGGCTACCCATATGTTAGACTAATAATAGGTCGATAAGCAAGAGGACAAAAATGATATCTGCATATCAATACCGGTTAAGACTGACAAAGTCGCAAATTACAAAAATAGAGAAATGGCTGGATATGTTGCGTCATCAGTACAACTATTTGTTGGCAGATAGGTTTAATTGGTTTGAGCAAAATCGCTGTTCTATTAATTCTTGTTCCCTTGTTTGTCATTTACCAGATCTAAGAAACAATCCTGACTACTTTTCCCAAAAAAGAACTCTACCTCAGTTAAAGAAAGACAGACCTTGGTATAGTGATATTCATGCTCACGTATTACAGGATTGCGTTAAAAAAGTAGATTTGGCTTTCAAGCGGTTTCTTAAGGGAGATAGCAATGGTAAAAAGAGCGGAAGACCTCGATTCAAAAGTAAAAATAGATACAAGTCATTTACTTTTCCGTCACTTTCAAATAATCCAATAAATGGCAACATTTTGACTCTTCCAAAATTTGGTAAAGTCAAAATGATTTATCACAGACCTATTCCAGAAGGATTCAAAATAAAAACAGCTACTATAACCCGAAAAGCTGACGGCTATTACGTCACGCTGTCAATCCAAGATGGTACGGTTCCGGATATTATCTCAGTAGACAGCATCGAAAATCCCGTCGGAATAGATATGGGTCTTAAGTCTTTTCTGACAAAGTCTGATGGTTCAGAGGTACCAATACCCCAATACTATCGAAAAGCTCAAAAACGGTTAAAGAAAATTCAAAAAGCTGTTAGCCGTTCTAAGAAAGGTAGTAACAACAGTAAGAAAGCTGTTATTAAGCTAGGAAAAGCTCATAAAAAAGTGGCTGACACTCGAAAAGATTTTCATTTTAAAACAGCCAAAAGTTTGCTAGACGAATATGATCTAATCGCTCACGAGAAGTTAAATATTAAAGGTTTGGCCAGAACTAAAATGGCTAAATCTGTATTGGACGCTGGATGGGGACAATTTCTGTCAATACTATCAAACAAAGCCGAAAATGCTGGTTTGCTTACAGTTGCAGTAAATCCTCGAAATACCAGTCAGAACTGTTCTAATTGTGGCACGAAAGTACCTAAAAAATTAAAAGACCGCATCCATTCTTGTCCTCATTGTGGATACACGAAAGATCGCGATGTGAATGCGGCTAAAAACATATTGAATTTGGCGGTGGGGCGTCCCGTCAGGAGTAAAGCTTGCCGAGTAACCGAAGGGGTACCTGGTGTTGGCAAGAAGCCCGCGTTGTCCCGTCAGGGCAACGTCGGGAGTACGTCACGAGTAGCTTCTTCTGACTCTGCCCATTCCAAAGCCCTAAACAGGCGCTTGGCATTTTCTGGCGATCGCAACAGGTAAATAGTTTCTAAGATACCAGACAATTCATCTTCAGCAATTAACGCGACATTTTTCTGGTTATCACGCTTGATTACGATAATTTCGCGTTCATCGTAAACTTGATCTAGGATGCTAGCTAGGTTAGCTTTTGCTTGAGAATAGGTAATTTCCCGACTTAACATCGTTTCACTGAGGCTGATTTGTAGATCATTATTGTACATACCTCACATGGAAACTGCACCGTAATCTGATCGGTGGAATGGGCATATTGGTGGAACAGGCATCTTGCCTGTTTCATGTTCCGGCATATTGGTGGAACAGGCATCTTGCCTGTTTCATCTTCCAGCATATTGGTAGAACAGGCATCTTGCCTGTTTCATCTTCCGGCATCTTGGTAGAACAGGCATCTTGGTGGAACAGGCATCTTGCCTGTTTCATCTTCCGCCATCTTGGTGGAATGGCCATCTTAGTGAAACAGGCATCTTGCCTGTTTCATGTTCCGCCATCTTGGTGGAACAGGCATCTTGCCTGTTTCATTCCCGAGCGGGCAAGATGCCCACTCTACTAAATTGGTTATTCCCGATTCCCGATTCCCGATTCCCGATTCCCGATTCCCGATTCCCTATTCCCTGTTCCCTTTATTACCCAAATACCTCCTGAATTCCTAACTGCTCCAAGCCTTGCCCAATCAACACCAAGCGAGTCTGACGCTTTTCATCAGCTTGCCAAGCACGGTCAAAGAAACTCTCAATGCGATCGCCTACTCCTTGGATCACCATCCGCATGGGTTTATTAGCAACATTCACAAATCCCTTAATACGATAAATCTCTTGCTGTTGCACCAATTGTCGTAATTTTGTCTTGATTACCTGTGGATCAAATGCCTGATCTAAAATCAAATTAACTGAATTAATATCATCATCATGGTCATGGTCTTCTTCATGGTCATGATGGCTAGGACGTGATTCTAAATTATCTTCCACTCCGGCATTAAATCCTAGCAGTAAATCAGGACTAATGTCTCCCTCCTGACAAGGAACGACTTTCACACTACTTGGTAACTGCTGTTGCAACCAATTGTTTACTTTGGTTTGAGTAGGACTATCCACTAAATCCACTTTAGTCAACAGCACCATATCAGCACAAGCTAGCTGGTCTTCAAACAATTCCTCGATGGGAGTTTCATGTTCCAAGGTTGGGTCAGCCTGACGTTGGGCTTCTAAAGCATTGATATCGCTCACTAAAGTACCAGCCGCTAAGGCATCGCAGTCTACGACAGTCACCACCCCATCCACCGTAGCGCCCGTGCGAATTTCTGGCCAACGAAAGGCTTGAACTAGAGGTTTAGGCAACGCTAATCCCGAGGTTTCAATCAGGATATTATCAATCTTGTCACGACGCTTCAGCAATTCTTGGATTGTCGGTAAGAATTCTTCCTGAACCGTGCAACACAGACAACCATTCGCTAGTTCTAAAATATTATTATTGGCGTCATCGTCTTCATCACAAATCTGACAGGAACGCAATAATTCCCCATCAATCCCTACTTCACCAAATTCATTAACAATTACAGCAATGCGCCTGCCCTGATTATTTTGGAGCAGGTGACGCACGAGAGTAGTTTTGCCACTACCGAGGAATCCAGTAACAACAGTAACAGGAATTTTTGCAGCCATTTTAAATAAGTTAAGGAGTAAAGTTAAGGTTTAAGGTTGGTTGGTTGAAGGTTGAAGGTTGAAGGTTGGTTGAAGGTTGAAGGTTGAAGGTTATTTTGTTGAAAGTTGAAGGTTGGTTGGTTGAAGGTTGTTCGCGTAGCGTGGCCAAAGGCCAAGGTTATTTTGTTGTTCGCCTTTGGTGTTCAGTTTAGGGTAGATTTAAGGTTGGGATATATATCCGTCAAGAAGGTAAGACATCAATATCTCAGGGTTCATTTAGAACGTTTAATCGGGTGATATTCGATCGCCATCCAGATACAATCCGTATCTGAATAATACTGATGCCACGGATAGGTATATTGCTGGTTTTCGTGTACTTCACAAAAAGGAACGATCTGGGTGTATCCCTCAGTCATCAAGAGATCTTCATAGAGAGTCCCAAAATCTTTTTCTTTGAACTTCTGCATTCGTCCCTGTCCCAAAACTTGGGTGTGAAGCTCAATAAAGTCATGTTGGTTATGGATTGCACAATCGGTACGAGAAGGAGCATACCAGAGGTTAACTTTAACAGAGAACTTTTCTTGTTGATGGGGTGTACTCGATTGCCTTGCCATAAAATAGGGATCGACTTCTAGAATTCCCGCCTCATCTTGAGGAGACTTCCACAGCGGTATATTTTTGGGGAAGTGGATCAAATTACCTAATAAATTCCACCCAGGCTCAAAAACAATCTTGCCGATGTTGTTGCTCTCTACTCCCTCCAGCAAAAGTAATGATTTGGCTTTTTGGACAGTAGTATTTTTGAGGATGGTAGATGAAAAAGCCGGAATAATGCTGGTGTTATTTTCGCTCAGGTAAGCATCTGTCTCTTCAGGATTAACGGTGATAGTACGACTGTTAATGGGATAATTTTCCACATTTTCAACGTACTTCGCATCTATGTAGGCACCGGAAAAGTTAAGTTGTTTAACTTGGTTAGCTTTCATCGGTTTTTGACACAGAATTAAAGGACTAGCTACCTAAGAGGTTGTCTGAGAAGTCTCATTTGCTACATCCAAGCCCCCGTTTCCCAAGGGAGCAATCCCTCGCTTGGGGGACTTTTAGCAGCAAATTGATTCTTCCCCACCGGTGCGCACCGCATAATTGGGGGGCTAGGGGGGCAAAATTCAGTATCAAAAAACTTTTTAGATATCCTCTAAGGCGAAAGGCAAAATGAAGAATGGTGAATGCTGAAAGCAGAATACATAAAGCAGAATTATAAATTATCATCAATTCTCAATTCTACATTCTTAATTCTTAATTCTTAATTCTACATTCTTAATTCTTCTTATCCAAAAATTGCAGAGGATAGGAAAACGACTCCTACTGAGCAGATACCAAAGCCTAAAATTCGCATCAGTGGGAAGGGTTGATCTTTCCATTGTTTGATCAACCTCTGACTCAGCCCTAGGGCTAGGATGGCAATACCATACTGAATCACACTGAAGCCAATCAGGTAAGCCAATAGTGGACTCATTTCAGCACCTACAATTGCTTCACCATAGGCATAGCCATGAAAAATACCAGCTAAGCTAGCTAACCCTAGCACTACGGATATATTGGGAATTTTGGCACTCAACAGTAGTCCGCCAAAGAGCACCACTGAAGTTGCGATCGCAATCTCTGGTATTGGCAAGTCCATTCCCAGCAAGTGAATACCTGTCCCGACTAGGGTGGTG
>NZ_JAAHHU010000120.1:0-18474 GCF_010672095.1 Moorena sp. SIO3I6
GGGAGTCGGGAGTCGGGAGTCGGGAGTCGGGAACAGGGAACAGGGAACAGGGAACAGGGAACAGGGAACAGGGAGTAGGGAGTAGGGAGTAGGGAGTAGGTATGCAGCGCGGTCAAAGGGAGCCAGTGCGGTCTCCCCATCTCCCCATCTCCCCATCCCCCCATCTCCCCATCTCCCCATCTCCCCATCTCCCCATCTCCCTATCTCCCCATCTTCCCACACTTCCCTCTCTGTCGGTATTATCTACAACTACTGCGGCTGGGGAACTCTTAAGACTTTGCCTGGTTCTGCGGTGAGGTCAAAGGGATTCATGGTATTGTTGGCATCGCACACTTGCCAAAACTGTTCTGGATCACCGAGATTGCTGTCGGTAATTAGATCTAAGCGATCGCCTTCTGTAACCGTGACTTCTACAAGTAAGGACAAGGTTTCCCCCTGAGGTAGAAAGCGCCGACGCTTGTAGGAAATTACTCGATTATCGGAGCTGGTGAAGGTGGCTGTTTCTAGATTGTAGTAACGGCTAGTGGCTTGGAACATAGCTTCAAAACTTCCAATTTAAATGCATAATAGCTTAGCATTTCTCTAGCGATGCAGCGCCTTCATGCGGGGGTTTCCCCCACTCGCGCTTTGCATCAAGACATGGATTGAAAAAAAATACAGTTGTTTACATTACCCAGTCTTTTTGTCAAGTAGTTCATTTGTTCTGCCAATTTGACCTGCTCCCAAAACAGGCAGCATAAATTGCCGGGAGCAGGTCAAAGTTGCAGAACAACATATAAACTCTATACTATCAGAGCAAGCTAAAACCAATGAGGGGGCTATAGCTTTACTAAAAATGCTCTGCATAAGTGACCTGCTCCCATTCCGATTCTCTATTGCTGTGGGAAAATCTTAATGTCTACATCATCAGGGCCACCGTTGGCAAAAATGACCTTTGAAGATGGATGCTCACAGGTTGGATAGATATAATCTCTAGGTTCTAATTTATAAGCACCGCAGCCATGAAAAACAAAAACGGTTGATCCCTCATCACCTTTGTCTACGAGATCGAAATCAAGTGGGCGATCTTGAATAACATTTATTTCCTTAGAGTCTTCAGCTTTTACGGTAAACCAACCGTATTCATAAACAACCTCTACCTCTTGAGGGGAGACATCTTGAGCATAAGCATGACCAACTTGTAAACTCAAGACCGCGACCAGGGCAAACACTATTGCCAACATGGCTTGCATAATACGTTTCATTTGTCTTTCCTTTTCCGTAATTGTCAGTTGTATTCGACAGTACTTAGGTTTGTTTATCAGTCTATTAATCGAGACTGATTTAACCGGTATTCGGACAAAAGTAATCCTACTAAGTGATTCAGTGACTTGGCTCCAATTGGCTAATTGCTTTAGCCTTCTACAGGGGAAAAGTCTCAGCTGACCTGGGAGCCACTGTCAACTATAGGTTAATTTATTTTTCCTTTAGTAGGTTACTACTAACTTACCGGAGCGTCAATAAACTATGAAGTATTTTAAACTCTACTAAATTAATAAAAAATCTGACTCCTGATCTCCCCACATCTCCCACACTCGATGAATTTTGATAGTCTCAAAGCAATGGAATACTTCCTGCCACTCCCTTAGCAATACTGCTGACATTTTTGAGACTTTCCATGGTTGCCATCAGTTCTTTGCTAACTTGGTGAGCCATAAACAGAGCACCACCGAGGCTAGCCAGCTTCAGATCCTTGTAGCTGAGGACTTCTAGAGTAAGGTCAACATCAGCCCGAATCGGGTTAAGATTAACATCGTAAGCCAGTTCTTCAATATCCATACGATCTACCCGAACCGGTAGAATCCGATTACCCCCCCAGATAAATAGAGTTAGAGGAGCTTCCATCGCCACAATTTCCAGAGTTCCCGCTTTCGACATCGCGCTATTGGTCAAGACTGACAAGGTTTTGGGATACATTAGCATTTCCAGAGTTGCGATTTGGGGATGAATGCCCAAGGTAACCGCCATGGTATCCGCCTGCTCTAACCGGTCAGTGGCATCGATGGCCATTTTTAGACTAATGCTCTCTTTCGGAGGACCACTGATTCGTTTCGCTTCAGTCGGGTCTAGGTCAGATTTACCCTGTGCAGACAAATCCGCTCCTGCTGTCCGGGGCGTAAGCGATCGCGTCATCGTCTCGGGATTGTACTGAAAAAGAATCACACTAGCTAGGGGATTAGCAGGGTCTAGAGCGACTATTGCCCCTCTCAACAAACGAGGGGAAAGGGGAGATGTAGCCATGAAATCTTTTTGGTTAATAAACTGCTGATATCAAGTCTGTTTGAATACTTATTCTTGAGCTAACTCATCAATTGTTAATTGTTAATTCTTAATTGTCAATGGTTAAAGTGAATATAGCAAGGGAGCAGGGAGCAGGGAGCAGGGAGCAGGGAAGAGAGAAGAGGGAACAGGGAATAGGGAACAGGGAATAGGGAATAGGGAATAGGGAATAGGGAATAGGGAATAGCAATGCGCTGCATCAAGAGGTGCGACCGGTGGCGAATTTAATTGTTAATGGTAAGAGCGCACCTAACTTCGACTTACTAGTAGATGTTTCATTGCACCATACCTCTATAAATAGCCTGAGCAATTTCCTTACCCATGTCTGTGGAATTGTGGGTTTTAGTTAAGTTTAAATTCACTGGTACAGTAGGAATCTTGGTAGTATCTTGCCAATTTCGAGGTAATCCTTTCACCTTAAGCAAACGGGATAATTCTGCTTCCACCGCTGCTTGTAAGCGTAACCGTTCTAGTCGATTCAGGTCAATTCCTTCTAAGCTTAGCTCTGGAATTTTAATAGTAATGTTCATATTAAGGAAAGGGAGTAGGGAGTAGGGAGTAGGGAGTAGGGAGTAGGGAGTAGGGAGTAGGGAGTAGGGAGTAGGGAGTAGGGAGTAGTAAGTAGGAGAGCCTGTTTACTTAATTACTATTAGAAACGCTATAGGATAACCGCTATAATAATTAGCCCCAATTCTCAAAACTTGCTTCTTGCCTGAACCGACGTTCAACACTTTTGCTATCCTAGCTTATCCTAACTCTATTAAATAACTCTGTCAAATAGAGCTATAATTTTTCACTTAATTTTTCAAAAAATACTGTTTTCGACAACAAAAATCCAATATCGTTTATTACCTACTCCCGATTCCCGATTCCCGATTCCCGATTCCCGATTCCCGATTCCCTGTTACCTACAAATCCAGACTTTAGAATTATTAGTCTTACCAAATCTTAAATGATTAATAAATATTACAATAATTTAAATAACTTGCATAAAGTAAATTTAAGTGTTTCAATGATTAATGAACACTAACGGACTAATTTTAAGGCGATGTACACCAATTTTATTGTTTCACCTTTTTTGAATCAATCTAGTGAACTAATTATTCCGGGTTCCCATGGATTTTATCCCTACCAAGAACCAATTAAACATACTTTGACTGGTTCTAAGCGGGCGATTTACATTACGATCAGGAATTTGCAGACTCTGGGCTATGCCACAGTCAGCGAGTGGAGTCCACTCCAACGGACTTACAATCCTGGGGAATACATTTGTATTTTGCAGCGCAATCTGATTCTGGATTAAGCTCATAACCTAGCTGGGGGGTCTTCCCCCTAGTGCCACAGTTAAGACTAGTTTATTGGTTGTGTACTATTCCTTGTTATGGGGGGGTAAGAGCCACCGAGGGGTTTAGCCTAAATTCCTCGTAAATAGAATTAATCAGTGGGTGATACATTGCCTTAAATTGGTTTACATTTGTAGTCATTGCCTTGAATTGGTTTACTTTTGTAGTCGTGGAAGTATTTTCCACGGCTATTTTTTTTGGTTTTGACTGTGGAAGCTGCTGTGGATAGTGTGGAATGTATTCTGGTGAAGGTCAGCATAGGTTAAGCATGGGTGAATGCCAGGAAAATAATTCACGGTATCTCAGTGCTGCAATGTTCTGGATGCGATGAAGCTTCGCTTCCGCTAAAAGCGATCGCGTTTGCAAGAATTAGCTCAAGAATTAGCACAAGATGAGTCGGTAGACCCAGAAGCGATCAGGCAAGGGGAAGCTGCCATGGCAGAAGCAGAAGCCAATCACCCCCGACCTGCGCTGAAATATCTTAGTGAATGCTTTAACTTATCCTTGTTTGAACAAACAAGCTACGCATTCCCCCACCTCTCTAGGATGGAGGGGGTTAAGGAGCAACCCATTTAGTTATCGAAGTCGGGGACATTATTGTTATCTTGTCGTATTATCTTTTGTATGCTAAAATATTAACTGTAATAGAGTTTGTTAGGAAGCGTAAAAACGTCAGCCAAAATCATAAGAACTGACAAGTGGCGACTTAATCCAACCCCCAATCAAAAAGCAGGGGTAGGGTGGGCAAATTCTATACATTTGACCATTTCAACAGTGATCATGTCCATTTGCCCACCCTACAAGATCAAGACCTTGAGGGGTAGGGTGGGCAAATAATCAGAATTTGACCATTTCAACAGTGATCATGTCCATTTGCCCACCCTACAAGATCAAGACCTTGAGGGGTAGGGTGGGCAAATTCTATACATTTGACAATTTCAACAGTGATCATGTCCATTTGCCCACCCTACAAGATATCCCCATCGGTGTTATGATTCAATTATCCCCATTAAATCGTACTATTTACAGCAACAATGTCAAGGGAAAATATAGCAACCGTTGTTAAAATTATAGAATCTCTACCTGAGGCACAGCAGGAGCGAGTTATTGAGCATTTACGGGAATATATTGCTGATATTGAAGATGAATTACAGTGGGATGAATCTTTTCGGAAAACACAAACTAAGTTAGTAGAAGTAGCGAGACTTGCGAAACAACAAATTGCTCAAGGACAGGGGCAAGCAATGGATTATGATAAGTTATGAAGTCTGCTACCTTACCATCTTTTTGGTCAAACTATTATGATCTTCCTTTAGAAGTCCGTCAAGCAGCAAAAAAAGCTTATCAGTTATGGTCAAATAATCCTTTTCATCCTTCCCTACATTTTAAATGTATTAATCGTGATGAGGATATTTGGTCAGTTAGAATTACTAAAAACTATCGTGCTATTGGAATTTTGGAAAAGGATCAGGTTACATGGTTTTGGATCGGTAGTCATGATAAGTATGAGGCGTTTTTTGGATAAATTAGAGCTTAAGGAGTGGCGCTCGCTTTTGTCGGGTGGGCAAATTGGGAATAATTTATAATCAAAGACTAAAATTTTGTCCACCTATCTGACTACAAGATCAGCGTACGCACTGTAAGAGGTGTTTGGTGGGCAAATAATGAGAATTTGACCATTTCAACAGTGATCATGTCCATTTGCCCACCAAACAAGATTAGCGATCGCCTAAGCAACAGCAAAATCTGTGTATTGTCGCATTTTTGGCTCATGAAACGCTAAGACAATATCCTCTTTGGGAACTCCAGCACGGACAAGGTCGGTAGCAATTCCTTCTTCTGTCCAGTCTTCCTCAATCCAAAATTTTCCTTCTCGAAGACGAACATATACGGTCATTCCGGTAATTTTTTCTCCATTTTGCCATCCTAAATTCATCCAAATATAGTGACCATTTGCTTCATCCGCAATCAGAAAATTCTCAATCGCCTCCTGAGAACGTTTTTGACATAATTCGATATAGTCAGTTAATAGTTGTTTGATAATATTGGGGTATTGGGCTAATTTATCCATTGTCTTACCTCTTCTAATTCAGTATCTACAATAATTAAGGGAAGTTGATGTCTAGTGACTATTAATTGAATTACATCTTGAGTAAAAAAGTTTTTGTAGGCAATGCTACTAATAGCTAGATAAAGTTTTCGTTCAGGTGCAGTTTCATCATGCAGTCGCTCATGGGGGAAACCCCCAAGACCGCGCTGCATCCAGAAGATAGCGATAGATATCATATTGACCAAGAGCTTCTTTTAAATCTTGCAATTTTGATGTACCGACAAAGCTTTTGACTTCAACCACAAGTTTTTGTTCATTTCGTTGAACCGCAATGGGCCGTTCAGCTCCTAGATCGGCATAGAGTTTTGTTTTTCTATATTCAATAATATAGGGATCGTCAGTGATTATCCATCCATCTTTAATCAGTGCATTTTTCACCGCCTTATGAATAATATCCAGTTTCGGCATGATCAATGGGAGCAAAGTATAAGCTTTTGATAAAAGCTGAGCGTATTTTAATCTTAGCTCAACAACACACCATCATGAAATTAGGGTGTGTTAGCTCCCCAGTTGAGGCAAGGAATCCCAACAAATACTTACTGGAAAAAAAGGGGATGGTGTTGGGTTTTGCTCTCCCATAGAATCGATCAGTTTTATCAAAACTATAGATTCCCTCAACCCAATCTACAAGATCGGCGATCGCACTACTCCCTACTCCCTACTCCCTACTCCCTTTGCTATAGATCACAAATAAGTTTAAAACCTATGGACAACAACACTAAACAAATTTACAATTATACAGTTCTTCTAGAAAAAGAATCAGAGGGAGGTTATCACGCTTTTTGTCCGATCCTAAAAGGTTGTCATTCTCAAGGGGATTCTTTTGAAGAGGCGATCGATAATATTACAGAAGCTATTGAGTTATATATTGAAAGTTTAAGGGCTGATAATCAGCAAATCTAGCGAGAAGATTTAATTGTGAAGCCATTAAGTATCTTGGCATGAGTAATTTTCCCAGTGTCAAACCTAAAGCGATTGACCTACGGTCACGCTACGCGATTGACCTACGGTCACGCTACGCGATTGACCTACGGTCACGCTACGCGATCGCATTTAGAGAAGGGTTTGGTGGGCAAATTCTGATCATTTGACAAGTTGATCACGAATCATGTCCATTTGCCCACCCTACAAGATTAGCTCCCCATCACCCCATCACCCCATCTCCCCATCACCCCATCTCCCCATCTCCCCACACTCCCCATCACCCACTCACCGTTAGCTTCTCGGTTGAGTAAAAAACAGGAGGTGTAACTGTTCGATTCACCAGTAAGCTGTCAACTCCATCCACCCGCAGGCGCACCCAGTAATCCCCAGCAGCAATACCGGTGATATCAAAAACGAGGCTATTGGTCTTCTGGTCTGGTGATGGGTCAGAAGAAGTAGTTGTAACTGATGGCAAAAATTCCGACAAGGGTAACAATTCGCGATCGCTTAACAAAAACCCTACCTGTTGTCCTAGGATCACTGATGAATTGTCTGGCTTCCCTAACCATACCGGTGGATTACAGGTCAAAGTCAACTGCTGTTGGTTTCCGGTAGCTGTAGATATAGTCATTTCCTCGATCTTAGGGGCTAGGGAAAAGGACAGAGCATTAGTCACTTGTTGCTTGCCATTGCGCTTAACCCCAACTGTTACTGTATAAAACCCAGCCAACCATTGATTACCATCAACAGGAAGCTCAACTTCCAGGGTGGTAGCTGTTCCCCCTGGCTTCGGTGTCAGTTGAATTGCCTGGCTGAGGCGGGGATGCCTAAACTCTACCACTATAGTCTCTTCACTATCTAAGTGATGACCCCGCAGAGTTAAGTTCTCACCCAAACGAAGGGATGGCTGTTGATTGGGAGTTTGCAGGGTTTCTAGGGTAGGAAAGGAAGATGTTAAGTCAGGTTGAATGGCAATGCCACTATCACGACCGTTGTTTAGGTTTGGTTCGCCACGGCTTAAGACCGGCAGAGGAGCTTTCACCGCCTGAGCGCTTTCAATTAATACTACGGAAACCTGATAGGCCGCAGAAATCCGATACTGAGTTTGAAAGGTACCCCACAGTTTTGATACTTCTTCTAGGGATAGGGTGATCGGGGTAATGCTAATCCGTTCTACTTGATTGTGCAAGTCACTATCGGGCAATACTCCTTCAATTTGCTTAGGATGGAGCAAGGCATTATCGTGTAGGATACGCATTGCTATTCCTAACAGGCGGTGGTCTTCGATATCGTTATCCTTGCCATAAGCAGTAATCAAGTAATAGAGGTTCAAGGCCAAGGGCGGTTTACTGGTTTCCCCTGGCTTGACCCGATTCGGCATATCTAAATTGCGCCAAGCCGCGTTAGCTAAGCTTTGGTAGAGAAAGATATTAATCTTTTTTTGAGTATTGCCGTTTCCTCCAGCTTTATCCAGGGGCTGAGTGCTTACCTCTGCACCGGCGTCTTCCTGTTCGATGCCTTGCCTGATCAGTTTTTGCAAGGTTTTGGTAACTGCTGCGATCGCAAGAGCATTGCTCATCACCTTCCTCCATTACGGTGTTTCAGGTAATCCTTGAGAGATAGGCTCGAAGCCCTATTTATAGAACGAGTACGACGTGGTGGTGCTGGTGGCTTACTAGCCCGTACGTCTATAGAACCGATGGTTACTTGGATAGTCGGTTTGCTTTGGGATGATGCTTTTCGCGGTAGGGTTGGAGGATGTTCACTGTTGACTGTTGATGCTTCTATTATTTCTGAATTAAATTGATTTGAATTAACCTCAGCAGCTAGTTGGTTTCCTTGATTCAGTTTACCCTGATCGGAGTGTTGAAGATAGGGAGCCTTTTGCTGTGGAACCAAAGGGAATTCTGCTGTAGTCGGTCTTGGTTGATTGCTGTTACTGCTGCTATCGGTATAGTTAGGATTAATCCCTTGTGGTATCAAGGATTGCTGGTAATTAGCGCTATTTGTCTGATTAGTGATCTTATTGTTAGTGCTGCTATCGGTATAGTTAGGAGCAATCCCTTGTGGTATCAAGGATTGGGAGTAATTAAGGCTAGTTGGATGATGCCCTATCTTATTATTACTATTGCTATCGGTAGAGTTAGGATTAATCCCTGATGGTAGTTTCGATTGCTGATAGTTATCCCTAGTTGGATTATCACTTATCTTGTTACTGCTGCTATCGGTATAGTTAGAATTAATCTCTGGTGCTATCAATGATTGGTAATAGTTATCCCTAGTTGGATTATCACTTATCTTGCTCAACGTGCTGCTATCGGTATAGTTAGGAGTAATCCCTGATGGTATCAAGGATTGTTGGTAATTAGGGCTATCTGTCTGATTAGTTATTTTGTTGTTAGTGCTGCTATCGATAGATTCAGTCCTTGGTGATATCAAGGATTGTTGGTAATTAGGGCTATCTGTCTGATTAGTTATTTTGTTGTTAGTGCTGCTATCGGTATAGTTAGGAGTAATCTCTGGTAATCTCGATGACTGCTGGTAGTTATCGCTAGTTAGATCATTACTTATCTTATCGTTAGTGCTGCTATCGGTATAGTTAGGATTAATCCCTGACTCTATCTTGGATTGGGATTTGCGTAAGCTAGTTGGATGATGAGCTATCTTATCGTTAGTGCTGCTATCGGTATAGTTAGGATTAATCCCTGACTCTATCTTGGATTGGGATTTGCGTAAGCTAGTTGGATGATGAGCTATCTTATCGTTAGTGCTGCTATCGGTATAGTTAGGATTAATCCCTTCCGATATGTATGATTGCTGGTAGCGATCGCTAGTTATCTTGTTATTTATATTATTAGTTATTTGGCTCAACTTGCTACTATCGGTAGAGTTAGCAGTCATCCGTTGTGATCGCAAAGATTGTTGGTAATTAGGGCTAGTGGGATGAGCACTTATCTTGTTGCTGCTGCTCTCGGTATAGTTAGGAGTAATCTCTGGTGATAGCTTCGATTGCTGGTAATTAGGGCTATCTGTCTGATTATTTATCTTGCTGTTATTCTTGCTATCGATAGATTCAGCAGTCATCCGTTGTGATCTCAAAGATTGCTGGTAGTTAGCGCTATCTGGATGATGAGCTATCTTGTTGTTATTCTTGCTATCGATTGATTCAGTAGTCATCCCTGATGATATCAAGGATTGGGATTTGCGATCGCTATTTGCTTGATTAGTTATCTTACTGTTACTGCTGTTATCGATCAATTCAGCAGTCATCCCTTCCGATATCTGCGATTGCTGATAATTAGCCCTATCTGGATGATCAGCTATCTTATTGTTATTCTTGCTCTCGGTATAGTTAGGAGTAATCTCTGATGATAGCTTCGATTGCTGATAATTAGCCTTATCTGTCTGAGCAGCTATCTTATTGCTACTGCTGCTCTCGGTATAGTTAGGAGTAATCTCTGATGATAGCTTCGATTGTTGATAGTTATCCCTAGTGGGATTATCACTTATCTTATTGTTAGTGCTGCTCTCGGTATAGTTAGGAGCAATCCCTGATGATATCGATGATTGTTGGTAATTAGGGCTAATGGGATTATCACTTATCTTGTTGCTACTGCTCTCGGTATAGTTAGGAGTAATCTCTGGTGATAGCAAAGATTGTTGGTAGTTAGCGCTATCTGGATGATTATTTATCTTATCGTTAATGCTGCTATCGATTTCAGCAGCAATTGGTGCTATCAAAGATTGCTGGTAATTAGGGCTAGTGGGATGAGCACTTATCTTGTTGCTGCTGCTGCTATCGGTATAGTTAGGAGCAATCTCTGATGATAGCTTCGATTGCTGGTAGTTAGCGCTATCTGGATGATTATTTATCTTATCGTTAATGCTGCTATCGATTTCAGCAGCAATTGATGCTATCAAAGATTGTTGGTAGTTATCCCTAGTGGGATTATCACTTATCTTATTGTTAGTGCTGCTCTCGGTATAGTTAGGAGTAATCTCTGGTGATATCGATGATTGTTGGTAATTAGGGCTAGTGGGATTATCACTTATCTTGTTGCTACTGCTCTCGGTATAGTTAGGAGTAATCTCTGGTGATAGCAAAGATTGTTGGTAGTTAGCGCTATCTGGATGATTATTTATCTTATCGTTAATGCTGCTATCGATTTCAGCAGCAATTGGTGCTATCAAAGATTGCTGGTAATTAGGGCTAGTGGGATGAGCACTTATCTTGTTGCTGCTGCTGCTATCGGTATAGTTAGGAGTAATCTCTGGTGATAGCTTCGATTGTTGATAGTTATCCCTAGTGGGATTATCACTTATCTTATTGTTAGTGCTGCTCTCGGTATAGTTAGGAGCAATCCCTGATGCTATCAAAGATTGCTGGGAATTAGGGCTAATGGGATTATCACTTATCTTATTGCTGCTGCTATCGGTATAGTTAGGAGTAATCTCTGGTGATAGCTTCGATTGTTGGTAGTTAGCGCTATCTGGATGATTATTTATCTTATCGTTAGTGCTGCTATCGATTTCAGCAGCAATTGGTGCTATCAAAGATTGCTGGTAATTAGGGCTAGTGGGATGAGCACTTATCTTGTTGCTACTGCTCTCGGTATAGTTAGGAGTAATCTCTGATGATAGCTTCGATTGCTGATAATTAGCCTTATCTGTCTGAGCAGCTATCTTATTGCTACTGCTGCTCTCGGTATAGTTAGGAGTAATCTCTGGTGATCGCTTCGATTGTTGATAGTTATCCCTAGTGGGATTATCACTTATCTTATTGTTAGTGCTGCTATCGATTTCAGCAGTCATCTGTTGTGATCGCAAAGATTGTTGGTAGTTAGCGCTATCTGGATGATTATTTATCTTATCGTTAATGCTGCTATCGATTTCAGCAGCAATTGGTGCTATCAAAGATTGCTGGTAATTAGGGCTAGTGGGATGAGCACTTATCTTATTGCTACTGCTGCTCTCGGTATAGTTAGGAGTAATCTCTGATGATAGCTTCGATTGTTGATAGTTATCCCTAGTGGGATTATCACTTATCTTATTGTTAGTGCTGCTCTCGGTATAGTTAGGAGCAATCCCTGATGCTATCAAAGATTGCTGGGAATTAGGGCTAATGGGATTATCACTTATCTTATTGCTGCTGCTATCGGTATAGTTAGGAGTAATCTCTGGTGATAGCTTCGATTGTTGGTAGTTAGCGCTATCTGGATGATTATTTATCTTATCGTTAGTGCTGCTATCGATTTCAGCAGCAATTGGTGCTATCAAAGATTGCTGGTAATTAGGGCTAGTGGGATGAGCACTTATCTTGTTGCTACTGCTCTCGGTATAGTTAGGAGTAATCTCTGGTGATAGCAAAGATTGCTGATAATTATCCCTAGTTGGATTATCACTTATTTTATTGTCAGTGCTGCTATCGGTATAGTTAAGATTAATCCCTGATGATAGCAAGGATTCGGAGTAGTTAGGGCTAGTGAGATGATTACTTATCTGGTTAGTTATCTTATTTATCGGTTGCTCATCCTCAGCCAAAGGTATTTCCCTTAGCTGGTCTTGCTGTTGAGGATAGGATGCTTCTAAATTAGCTTGCCCCTCTGGCAGACTCTGTTCAACTAACTCTGCCGATGACTCCAACAGTGAAACTTCCCTATTGCCTATTGCCTGTTCCCCTTCTCTGTTCCCTGTTGCCTGTTCCCTTAGTGATTCAGATTCCTGTTCCCAAACTGAAGAATAGTCAGCAGCCATCATTAAATTGTTAGCATTGTTGGCAAACACCGAAGCAATCATCGGTTGCACCACTGGAGTTAACCCTAAAGTACGCCTAGCCAGGCCAGTAAGAAAGTCAGCCATTAGTCAATCAATTCCAAATAAAACTGTCGTCGTACTGTACTCATAGATAGGATATCTGCCTCTCGCCACCCATAGAAACGAGCCAGTCGATGCACCTGTCTGAGTAAGCGCTTGGCCTGAGCACTAAGTTCGATCCAGAAAAAGGAAACGATATCAAACAAAACCTGCCAGCCGTGACCACAAGCAGGACAATTGAGGTTTAACAACATTTCCCCCTGGGGGTCACATTCAGCTATTTGCTCTGCCAGTTGAGTCACTACTGACCTAGGCAAATCCTCATAGGCAACCCTCATCCCATCATAGCTAGCCTCTAGCAGACAGCGCTTTCCCAGAAATTTCGAGGCAGTAGTCTCATCGGTATAGTTTACAATCGTTGCTAAGTCCCAACTGTTGGGCAAACGAAATTGTAACCTATACCCATTCACTGTAGTTTGATACTCTTGTTGCTTTGATTCAAAAGGGTCAACCAAGCGCATATCTCCTACATTCATCGTGAATTCCAGACGCTCACGACAATTGGGACACTCAGCAAAACTATTGAGTTTCGGTCCAAAGGTAATTTCCCTTAAACTCAACAGATATCCATCCCGTTGTCCAATACTAAGGGAAGCTAGCTCAACCGCCGACTTGTCGGGAAAAGCAAATCTTAGCAAGGTCAGCGCCCGGTCTAGAGGATGCTGAACTTGTCCAATTTCCCAACATTTTATAATCTTATCAGCGGATAGCGATCGCATAGAATTAAGAATTAAGAATTTAGAATTAAGAATTTAGAATTTAGAATTTAGAATTTAGTGCGTAGGGTGCGTTAGGGGCGGGCTCGCCCTGATGTTTAACCCCGAGGGCCAGTATTGGGATAGCCCGCACCGTAACGCACCACCAAGTTTAATTAAGAATTAAGAATTAAGAATTAAGAATTAAGAATTAAGAATTAAGAATTTTTGATACTGACGTAGTTTATAGTTACTATTATAGTACAGCATAGCGGAAATCAATATACCATTCAAAACGAGCAAAACTGTTATATATTAAACATGTAATAATTTTGAACTTTGAATTTTGAATTTTGAATTCCGCACAGCAGTACTAGTTAAATAAAAAAAACGCCAAAGGCGAACAATCAGCTAACCTTTAAGATTAGCTAGGTTCAGTGAAAGTAGGCTCTTCTGGCTCAGTCACTTCATAGTCACGTTCCCAACCCTCATTTTGCAGGGTAATGTTTTGAATGGCTACGGCATTGTCGTTAGCATCTAGGTCAGGCAGTGCCTCATATTCTGAGACCCAGCAACGATAAACTTTGTATGCGATCGCTACTTGTCCTGCCTCATTCATCAATTCGATGATAATGTCTTTGCGAAAGTCCTTCAGAGAGACTTCAGCACCTAAGCCAGAGCCATAGTTCCAAACCTTGTTGGCCCATTTCTCAAACTCTGGGTCGTGGGTAACACCACGTTCTAGGGTAATCGCTTCATAATTAGTTTGTCCTGGTGACATGCGTTGGCTACTGGGGTCACCACCCTCACGGTGTTGAATCACTTCAGTGCTGCGTCTGAGAGCACCTACTCTGCTGACACCAGCTACATATCTGCCATCCCACTTGACCCGGAATTTGAAGGTTTTATAGGGGTCAAAACGCTGGGCATTAACACTAAATTGAGCCATATTTCCTCCTAATTATGCTTATCCCAAATTGCTTTGATACTTGGTATTAACTGTCTTAAATCAATTAATTCCAGGGATGTCTTCGGAGATGTCCAGAGCAGAGCCTATAAATCTCCTGATCTCCCCGTCTTTTGATCACAATTTGGTATTAGGCACCACTTTGTCCAGCTAGCTGCTGGAACTTAATAATTACAAATTCCGCTGGTTTCAAGGGAGCAAAACCCACCATGATATTCACAATTCCCAGATTGATATCATCCTGGGTAGTAGTTTCCTTATCACATTTGACGAAATAGGCTTCCGCAGGGGACTTACCTTGGAAGGCTCCCTGACGAAATAGATTGTTCATAAACGCGCCTAGATTTAGTCGAATCTGAGACCAAAGGGGTTCATCGTTCGGTTCAAATACTACCCATTGGGTACCACGGTAAAGGCTTTCTTGTAGGTAAAGGGCTAGCCTGCGCACGGGGATATACTTCCACTCCGAAGCCAGACGGTCATCACCAACCCGTGTCCGTGAGCCCCAGATTACCCGACCTGCTGCTGGCATTGTGCGCAAACAGTTAATCCCAAGCTGGTTCAACTCACCATTTTCCGCATCAGTTAGGGAAACACTCAACTGTGGCACTCCCACTAAGGTTGCTTCCAAACCTGCGGGTGCTTTCCAAATCCCTCGGTCACCATCTGTACGAGAAAAGACCCCGGCCACGGTGCCACAGGGCACAAACTCTTCCACTTGATTATCTTTAAGGGGGTTCGCCTGTTTCAGACGTGGGAAGAAAATGGCTGCATTTTCACTGGTACTGCCTACCTCTGATTTAATCCCAGTTTTGGCTTTATCCTTATCAGTCCAAGTGCTAGGAGGATCAATCAACAGCATCGCCCGTCGTTTTTGACAATAAGCGATCGCTGCATCAATCAAGCTGGCATCCACATCATTAGTGCTGTTGTAGGGAGGGATGCAAAGCAAGCTAAACAGGTCTGCTTGTTCAAGGGCATACAATCCTGTTTTGTTGGCTTCAGTGCCTGAGCCAGTAAAGTTAGCCTCCGTCAGAGCCTGACCATCCGTTGCTTTGTCAGCATCAGCTACCCCAGTTGACCGCTGAGCACTCTCGAAGGGGTCCTTTTTCAATTCTGCTTCAGCAGTTGCTTGTGCCTGTTTCTCAGCATCAGTTGCCCCAGGGGCGCTTCCCGTGGCAATAGCTTGATTGAGGGCAGCATCACTATCATCCGGTCGTTCCGCTGGCAGAGCACCAGATACCCGCACCAACTTAGATTGGTTTTTCAGAACGTTATCCACTTGGCGAGCATGTCCAGGCATCACCGAAACGTTGCGGAATGTTTCAATCTCACCGGTGCTGGTATCCTGAACCGATAGATTAAACAATTTTTCGCTTATTGCCTGTGCGTCACTCACCGCCAAGTCATGGTCAATCCTGGCTCGTAAATTATTCCCCCAGGCACCTTCGGAGGCAGCTTCTAGGGTCAGAGTATTGGGAGCACTACCTAGGGTCAAAGTTGCTAGTGATTTGGCCGGGTCAGCATCTGGTTGGTAAAGGCGCACAATCACCGCTTGGCTACCGCCATTGAGGTAGAAATCCCGTACAGCGAAACCGAGGGTACTATCTACCCACAATCCACCAAACCTACGCTCAAAATCTCCGTAGCTGTTGATTAGCACAGCTTCATCCACAGGTCCTCTAAGAGCACGACCTATGAACGCCGTAATCGAAGTCGCAATTCCAGTGATTGTCCGGACTCCACTGGGAATTTCTTCGATGTAAACACCTGGATAAGTCGGTGTGATCGGCATGGTAACTTTTTCCTCTGAGTAATTACATCTGCCAGCTAATGCCACCCTAGAGGCGGTAGGGCGACACTCCTTTTTAGCTAATTAATGGATAGTGTGTCAAACTCCCACAGAAACAAATTATGCGATCGCATTAGGGAGTAGGGAGTAGGGAGTAGGGAGTAGGGAGTAGGGAGTAGGGAGTAGGGAGTAGGGAGTAGGGAGTAGGGAGTAGGGAAATCAGAAGACGAACAGGTAAATGCGATTGGCCGTTCGCGAAGCGTTGGGCTTTGCCCGAAAGGTCACGCTTCGCGATTGGCCGTAGGCCACGCTACGCGATCGCTTTTCCTAATTGAGTAATCAATCCCTAGTCAACTGTACTGCCACAATGGCAAACTAATTAAGTCAATCAAGTCTGACATTGTACCAAGCTGGGTATCGTTGATCATATAGCCATTGGCAGCAGATGATGTAACAAGGAAAATTCGATAACCTTAACCTTAATTGGCAATAATCAATAGCTTAGGTTAAAAGCCAACTATTCTACTCCCGACTCCCGACTCCCGACTCCCGACTCCCTACTTCCTACTCCCTACTCCCTACTCCCTACTCCCTACTCCCTACTCCCTACTCCCTGTTCTGTTTCCTATATGTCTATTGTTATTGTCGAAAACCTCAGCAAAATCTACCCAGTAGCAATTAAACAACCAGGGCTAAAAGGTACCTTAAACCATTTCTTCCGCCGTACCTACCGTTCAGTCAAAGCTGTCCAAGACGTTTCCTTTGAAATTGGCTTTGGAGAAGTAGTGGGATTCTTAGGGCCCAATGGTGCTGGCAAAACCACTACTCTCAAGATGCTCACTGGACTGATTCATCCGTCTCAGGGTCGAGTCAGAGTTGTGGATTACATTCCCAAACGACGTCAACCAGGCTTTTTGAAAAAAATTACCCTAGTTATGGGGCAGAAGCAACAGTTGCTTTGGGACTTACCAGCCCTAGATTCCCTGAGAATCAATGCCGCTGTCTATGGTATTTCTGATACTGACTATAAGTATCGAGTTGGGGAACTTACCGAGATGCTGTCCCTAGAAGGGAAACTGACTCAGCCAGTAAGAAAACTCTCCCTAGGAGAGCGCATGAAAGCGGAACTACTAGCAGCACTACTACACCAGCCCCAAGTGCTATTTTTAGATGAACCTACTTTGGGATTAGATGTCAATGCTCAATTGGCCGTACGGGATTTCTTACGGGAGTACAACCAACACACAGGAGCAACAATACTCTTAACCAGTCATTACATGGCTGATATCACTGCTCTTTGCCAACGGGTGCTATTAATCCATCAAGGTAGGCTGATTTACGATGGGTCTCTAGACGGATTACTTGGCCGCTTTGCTCCCTATCGTGACATCACGGTAGAACTTGCCCAGCCGTTACCTGAGGTAAAAACTGGCCAGGAAACCTCTTTACAGCGCTATGGTGAACTCAAAGAAGTGGATGGTCACCACGTGCGTTTCCTAGTGCGTCGGGAAGTGCTGACTGAGACTGTGGCTCGGATTCTCGCTGAGCTGGAGGTGATAGATTTAAGCGTAACTGACCCTCCCATTGAAGAAGTTATTGGTCGTGTTTTCCAGGCAGGAGTAGTAGAGTGAACTTCGCTGCAGCAGAATTAAGAATTAAGAATTAAGAATTAAGAATTAAGAATTAAGAATTAAGAATTAAGAATTGAGAATTAAGAATTAAGAATTGAGAATTAAGAATTGAGAATTAAGAATTGAGAATTTTTGGAGTATAAATTTACTACTCCCTGTTCCCTGTTCCCTGTTCCCTGTTCCCTGTTCCCTGTTCCCTGTTCCCTACTCCCTACTCCCTACTCCCTGCTCCCTACTCCCTACTCCCTACCCTCAAAAATAAATGAAGCGTGCGATAAAAATCATTAAAACCTTCCTCAGTGTTTATTACGCCCATATGATGGAATATCGGGCAGAAATATTTTTTTGGGTACTGTCGAATCTGTTACCTCTGATTCTAATGGGGATTTGGACCAAGGCATCCCAAGAAGCAGAATTTGGTCTGAATTCTATAGAATTTGCCCGTTACTTTATCTCAGTGTTTTTTATCCGCCAGTTCAACTTGGTATGGGTGATTTTCGAATTTCAAGAACAAGTGTTGCAAGGGAAGCTTTCCCCACGATTACTACAGCCAATTGATCCAGTGTGGCATCAGGTAGCCGCTCACTTAGCAGAACGATTTATCCGTATGCCGTTTAACCTAGGGCTAATCGGTTTGTTTTTCCTGCTGTATCCCGAAGCAGCTTGGGTACCGAATCTTGGCAATCTGTTACTCGGTTGCCTGGTGGTGGCAATGAGCTTTGCCCTACGCTTTTTGATGCAGTATACCTTTGCCATGTTCGCCTTTTGGACAGAACGGGCTAGTGCTATTGAAGAATTATCATTTTTGCTCTACTTATT